>JALZND010000024.1:409-16288 GCA_030857845.1 Bacteroidota bacterium
CCTATGCCCAGCATGTATTTTACCCCAAGCCTTATAAAAAAGAAAGGCATTAATATCATGAAAATCAATTCTGATACTTGTCCAAAAGATTGGATCCCGGCGGCTGAAACCATTCCTTTTTCATTTAAAAAAAAATTTGTAAAATTGTAATAAAAGGCCAATGGTATACAAATAGCAATAGAAGAAAGGAAAAACAGGAGGTATGATTTGTTATTGAGCAATTTTAAAGAATCAAGCCCAAGGATCTCTACTATAGAGGATTTTTCACCCTTTTTCCGGTTGGGCGGGGTAGCGGGTAAAGTAAAACTATAAACACCTAAAATAGCTGAAGCCGCAGCAGCCATTTTAAAGGTAAGCTCAAGGTTTCCCGACTGTTCCCAGTTCATCCATCCAATAGTAATGCCCGCTACAATCCATCCGGTAGTACCCAAAACACGGATTACCGGGAATTCCTTTCCAGGATTTTGCATCTGCCTAAACGAAATTGAATTTACCAATGCAAGTGTAGGCATGTACAATATCATATAAATCAGTATATTAGGATAGAAACCATCGAACATTACTGAATTTGATGCATTCCATAATAAGATAGCACCGGCAGTATGTAAAAAGCCCAAAATATACTGTGCTGAAAAATACCGGTCAGCAATCAATCCTATTATAAATGGTGCCACTATGGCTCCAATAGATTGTGTTAAATAAGCTACCCCTACCTGGGTAGCGGAGGTTTGGAGGTTATGCAACAAAAATGTTCCCATAGTAACGAACCATGCGCCCCAAATAAAAAATTCAAGGAACATCATTATTGAAAGTCTTATTCTTATACCCGTTTGCATGCTGGTGCAGATTTGTTTTAATAAATTTAAAAAGAAGAAGCAAATCCGCAAGTGGAGCTTTTAAATAATATAGGATTTGATATTGTATATACTTGAAATCTAATGATTAAAGGTTTTTTTACGCTGCTAGTATTTGATTAAGGAAAATCTTCTAGGGCTTTCCTTGATTGTATGGCGGGTAATATCCTTACAATTATGTGATTGAATCTGATAATTATAGGAATTTCAGGAATGGCTTTTAAATATTTTTCAAAGGATTGCGTAGTATTAAAAGAAACTAATAGAAATATCCAATAATCCTCTCCTTATAAAATGCAGGCAAGAAATATAAAAGGTGAAGCTGTTGCCCCACCTTTGTATACATTTATTTATTTTTTCAACACCAGGGTACTTGCAATCATATCGTGCAAAGCCTGTTTTTTTTCTGTAAAAGCAGCCATTATATATCCAATATATAATATCATGGCTGAAATAATTTTTGAAAAAAAGCGACCAGAAGCCTGCAGGAAGCTAATCCTGTTGCCTTGAAGATCAGTTACAATTATACCTACCGCCAATTTTCCTAAAGTTGCCTGGCGTGGGCTTGATTCCATAAATGCAAAGTATAGCCAGCTGAGGACAAGAGTAAACAAGCTGACAATCATTAAGGGCACCATCATGGCAGATGCTAAAGCAAATTGATTTACATCTTGTACATCTGAAGATGGAGTCAATGTGGCTATACCCATCATGGCCAGTAAAGGTACAACTAAAAAGGCCTGTACTACATAAATAATTATATAGTCAATGATCAATGCTACAAATCTTATCCAAAAACCGGCATAAGTTTGATTGGTAACTGAAGGTGCAACAAGAGTTGGGTTTTCCATGGGAATTTTATATTTTTTAGTTGGATGATAATTTGAAAATATAAAATATTTTTAAGTAAACAAATTCTATAAAATTAAAAGACCTTAAAATCTACCCTTCTGTTTTTTTGTCGGCCTTCTTCAGTGTTGTTGTCGTATTTAGGTTCAGCTTCCCCGTATCCAATAATAGAGATAAGGTCTTCAGTAACACCGATATCCACCATGAGCTGCTTTATCCTTGCTACACGTCTCATGGATAGCTTAAGGTTATCATCATCTTTCCCCATATTATCTGTATGACCTTCAATTAAGATCATGCTACCGTGAAGTGCAAATTCTACCGCTTTTAAAAATGGCTCCATGTCCATAAAAGCAAATTCTTCATGGCCGATAATAAAATATAGAGGCTCAACTTCAATATGTTCCCCTGATTTTTTCTTAGATAATGTTTCCTCTACTTCTTTTCTGATACGGCTATGCTTTTCAGAAACGGTTAAAGGAAGGTCTTTTTCTTTAGGTTCTTCTTTTTCTTTAATTTTAAATGATTTTTGGGTTTTAATGTCTGTTCTATCAGCTACAATTACCTTCTTTTCACTTGGATGTTCTCCAGATTTTACACCAACCAACTTATATTCATAAGGTGCTTTTTTCTTAAAAGAAATTCCTTTACCAGGTTGCTTTTCCCTATTTTTTGAAAGTTTTGTACATTGTTGTGATGGCCTGGTAGTGGGTTTGTTGATTTTTCGGCCATCAGAAAGAAACTGGGCCTGTGCTTTAGGGGTAAAATAAGCATCAACAGGCAGCATTAAACACAACCATAGAATATAAAATACAAAACTATTAGGTATATTAATTTGCTTTAAAAGTTTCACAAAAACGTTGTTGAATTAATTTAAACATTGATACTTCCAATAGAACAATCGTAACCAATTAAATTTTAAATATCCAATAGCCTGATTTGCCTTATCTATCTAATGATCAGATGATGATTTAATAAAATTATAAACTAAAAAATTTGCAATTTATGAGTAGAGGTTACATCTGGAATAATCCACGGCAATTTGCATTATTATTTAAATTTTGGATTTACAGAGACTGATCAATGCTTTTTCACCGATTATTTATTACGCTTAATCAGTAAATGAACAACAATGCCAAATTAAAATATTAAAAATGTAGTTTCTGGTTTCTTGTACATTAAAATTTTTACCTTTGTTCTTCTGATATTGATATTTTTAATTTACGCAACTTCCAATTAAATCAAATGTCAAAGCCTGAATCCATGCAAGAAGGAAACAATCTTCAATTAGATGGACAGCAGGACGTGAAAGTCTTTGAACTACTTTTCAGGAACTGGTTTGCTCCGTTATGCAAAGTTGTTTTCAGGATGGTAAAAGACAAGAGCTTAAGTGAAGACCTCGTTCAAGATGTTTTTGTAAAAACCTGGAACAACAGGCATAAAATTGATTTTTCACAACCCGTAAAACCATATCTCTATAAGGCGGCTATAAATACAGCTTTAAACCATATAGAATCAAGCAAAAAAAATTTCTCATTAGATATTATGGAACATGAGCTGCCACAGCAAGGAGATGCTTCCATTGACCAGCAAGTTCAGTACAAAGAAATACAACTCGTTTTGGAACAAACCATTGATATGCTCCCCCCAAAATGCAAAGCTGTGTTTCTTTTGATTAAATATGAAGATATGACCTATGCAGAGGCTGCAGCAAGCCTGGGCATATCTGTAAAAACCGTTGAAAATCAAATGGGAAAAGCATTGAAGCACATGCGCGAACATATGCAGGAGTATGTGGGCTATTTATTGGTCCAGGTATGGGCACAATACCTAAACCAATAATTAAGGTCGAAAAAATCAGGCCTTTAAAAAAATAAAATAATTTTTTTTATACACCTATAGGGGTAATGATAATAAAAACCGTAATAGTAGTAAAGGCAGGCGGATATGAATATTGAAACCGATAGTTGGAGTTTAATTGCCCGATATCTGAAAGGAGCGCTCTCAGAAGTGGAAAGGCATGAACTTTCTGTATGGTTGAATGCAAACCCTGCAAATAAAATAATTTTTGAACAAGTTAAAAACCTTTGGATTGCAGCTGACTATGAGCCACATATTGAGGTAGATGTTGATGATAATTGGAGAAAGTTTCAAATTAAAGTTTCAATAGGACATCAGCCTTTGGAGGTACCTCAAAGGGAAGGTTACCAAAGCAAGCAAACCACATTATGGCCCAAGCTATACCGGGTAGCCGCGGTTTTAGTGGTGGGGCTGCTGCTTGCTTATTTTATCAGCAATTCATTTTTAAAAGACGATTTGGTGGTATTGAAAACCAGTGAAGAAAAACAAGAATTTGTTCTTCCAGACAACAGTATTGTCGTTTTGAACAGGCACAGCATGCTTAGCTATGCTTCTGGTTTTGATGTAAGCAACAGGGTGGTAAATTTAGAAGGAGAAGCATATTTTGATATTAAAAAAGCGGAAGGCCAACGTTTTATCATATATGCCAAAAATTCTAAAACAGAAGTTTTGGGTACTTCTTTTACAATCAATGCATATCACGATCAGCCCCAGGTTGAAGTAAAAGTTATATCAGGAAAAGTAGCTTTTTCTTTGCTTGACGAATCCAATACAGTATTCCTCGAACCCGGAAAGAAGGGAGTACTCTCGGGAGAATCAAAAAATGTGGAAGCGCTTGAAATCGATGATGTCAATTTTTTATCCTGGAAAACCCATAAGCTTGTTTTTGATGGTACGAGGTTTAACGCAGTGGTGAAAACACTTGAGTCACATTTTGGGAAAAGGATCATTGTGGAAAACCCTGAAATTTTGAACTGCCGCTATTCGGGAATTTTTGAAGATCCTGAAATGGAAAATGCCCTTGAAGTCATCAGTGCTACCATGAATCTAGACTTTAAGAAAGAAAATAATACCTGGATTATTTCTGGACCAGGATGTAATTGAAATCTAACATTTATAAAAACATTAAAATGAAGAAGGTAAAAATTCTCCTCCTGATATTGCTATGCCTTTTTTTTAATGCCATGGCACAGGATGCGATTTTAAATAAAAAAGTAAGTTTTAACTATGTAGATACCCCATTAGAGGCTATACTAAAAGATCTCAATAACAATTATGGCATTAAGTTTTCCTATGTGAACAACTTACTTCCTTTACAACAAAAAATAACAGCCAAAGCCTCCAATCAACCTTTATATGAAGGGCTTACCAACATTTTGCTCACTACGGAAGTAGATTTTAAAGTAGTGAACGGACAGGTAGTGTTAAAGAAAATTGTGGGAAAAAAATCGGCAGTTAAACCATCAAAACAGGTAAAGTCAGGAGATCAAAATGAAGAAAAACAATTACCTGCAAATCAAAAGGATGAGGCGCCCATCACAGGCAAAAAGGAAGAGATGGTAGAGTATTCCAAAGAGGAAGTTCCTCTAAAGGAAGCAGCAACTTCTGGCCAGCAACCGGTACCTGAAGAAGAACCAGGTACTGAACCAAACATATCTGTTTCTGTGCCTGAAGAAAAGGCTGAAAATGTTTTAACCGATGTACCAGAAGGGGAAATACAAAATTCTGGAGAAGTACAAAAACAAATTCCTGCCCCAAATAAAGAAGGCAAATTCAGGGCTTTTTTAAAGAAAACTTTTTCTAAAAAGGAAAAGGAAGCTTCTGTACAAAGTGAAGATGATCCAAAAAATAAAAAAAATGCCTTAAAAAAGGAAAGGGAAAATAATAAAGAACCAATGGAAGGCCTTGCAACTTCCAATGAGGTTCATGAAAAAGTAAAGGCTGATGAAAGCAATGCTGAGGAAATTAAACCGCTGCATATTGGCTTTATTTTCCCATTAAGCAGCAATTTTATCAAAGCACCAGAATATACAAACCATCTTTCTTTTCATGCACTGGTTGGGGTATCAAAAGGTTTGGAAGGTGTAGAAGTATCTGGTTTTGGAAATGTGACGAAACAAAGTGTGAAAGGCAGCCAGATTGCAGGCTTTTTTAATGTAACGGGTGGTGCCGTAGAAGGAGTACAGGCCGCTGGATTTACCAACATAAGCAGGGGCAGTGTTAGAGGGGCACAGTTTGCAGGCTTCATTAACATTGGCAGCGATAGTGCCTATTCCACCAGCTTTGCAGGTTTTGGAAATATCAGGAATGGCTATGTGAAAGGTGGGCAATTTGCTGGTTTCATCAATACTGCCGAAGATATAAAAGGCGTTCAGGCTGCTGGTTTTATAAATACTGCAAAAGATGTCCATGGCACCCAGCTGGCAGGGTTTATCAATAAAGCCCGAAAAGTAAAAGGCGTACAGATCGGGGTTATAAATTTTGCCGATACGGTAGATGGTATATCTTT
Organism: Bacteroidota bacterium; assembly: GCA_030857845.1. Lineage (GTDB taxonomy): Bacteria > Bacteroidota > Bacteroidia > Cytophagales > Cyclobacteriaceae > JALZND01. The sequence goes on from JALZND010000024.1 coordinate 6,482, forward strand.
AGGTATTTTCAATTTTGTGAAGCATGGATATAGAAGATTAGAATTTTTTGGGACAGAAGCCTTTCATGCCAATGTTGCCTTTAAAATTGGAGTGCCGAAGTTCTATACAATCATTGCCGGTGGGGCTAAATTCCAGGAAGATTTTACTTGGGGATATGGCTTTGGTTTTGGTTCTCAGTTTAATATGTCCGACAGCTGGAAATTAAGCCTGGACCTCACAAGCAACCAGGTAATGGAAGGGCAGGACAGACATCTTACCTTTGATAAGGGCAGATATTATTTCAATTCAAATTATTTAAATATCAACAACAATTTAAAGGTAGGTTTTGATAAAGTGTTCCACAGGTATTTTGCCATCACCTTTGGCCCTACATTTAATGTAATGGTCTCAAAAAGGGAAAATATCCTGCATGGTGAACACTCCACATTCGCTCCATATTATATTTTCAATAGGACATCCGCAAACAATAACGTAAAGATGTGGCCCGGATTTTTTGTGGGGGTAAGGATTTAGAATGATAGAATGATAGAATGAGTGGGAAGCGAATGAGGGAATGAGTGATGTGGAGTGGGTGGGTAGAGGAATGGTTGTTATAATGAATTCAATAATCTTAAATTTTTATTAACCTTTAAAATCTCTTATGAAAAAAATTTTTAACATTTTTTTTATTTGCATCACTTTACTCTGTTTGGGTTGCAATGATGCTTTCGATTGTATAAAAGGTGAAGGCCCAGTTGTTACAAGGACCTTAACTGTAGCTTCATTTACGAGCCTTGAATTGCATGGAAGCCATAAAGTATTTATTAGTCATGGGCAACAACAGGAAGTACAGGTTAAAGGTCAGGATAATATAATTAACCGTTTGAACCTGAGTGTTAACAATGGCCATTGGAACTTAAAATTAAATGAATGTACCCGAAATCATGAGGAGTTGGTTTTTTATGTTACTGTTCCTACAATCACATCATTGTCTGTTGCTGGTTCAGGGGATATAGTTGGTCAAACTTTGCTGGAAGCAGGTGATATGCATCTGAAAATTGCTGGTTCAGGCTCTATAAATACAAAAATTATAGCAAACACATTGTACAGTGATATTTCTGGTTCTGGTAAAATTGAGGTAACTGGTGCATGTGAACAAGCTGATTTAAAAATTTCTGGTTCAGGCAAATATCTCTCAAGTGATATGGCGGTAAATAAATTTAAAATTGATATTGCTGGCTCTGGAAATGCAACTGTTTATATTCTCGATCAGCTGGATGTTGATATTGCTGGCAGTGGAACCGTAAGGTATTTTGGAAACCCATATATTTCAACAAATATTAGTGGGTCGGGAAAAGTAATAAAAGAAGATTAAATTAAAGGTCGTATCAAAAATCCACTGTTTATCAGTTATCCCATCTCAAAAAGACATGAAAATATATTTAATATTGATTTTAATAGCATTGCTATTTCATGGGCCATTATTTGCCCAGCTTCCCGTACAAACCGTCCGAGGGAGGGTTGTTGACCAGGAGTCAAAGGCTGGTATTCCAGGTGCAAATGTAGTTTTGAGAGGAACAGAACCAATGCTTGGAGCTGTTTCGGACGAAAATGGAAATTTTAAGATTTTAGATATTCCGGTAGGAAGGTATACCCTTATAATTTCAAGTGTAGGATATGAAGCCAGTACAGTTCCTGAACTTTTGGTTGGATCAGGAAAAGAGGTGGTCCTGAATATAAATCTTGCAGAATCACTGGTCCAGATGGAAGAGATTGTAATTAAAGGCAAAAATGATAAAGCCGCGCCACATAATGATATGGCTATGATCAGCTCCCGGTCATTTACTGTGGAAGAAACCAAAAGGTACGCTGCCAGTATTAATGACCCTGCACGTATGGCTTTATCGTTTGCTGGTGTAAGTGGATCAAGCGACGACAGTAATGAAATCATAATCAGGGGCAACTCTCCCCGTGGCTTGCTTTGGAAAGTTGAAGGGGTTGAAATTCCCAGTCCCAATCATTTTACGGAAGAAGGTGCGTCGGGTGGAGGGGTTAGCATTCTCAGCAACAATATGCTTGCGAACTCAGATTTTTTCACAGGAGCATTCCCTGCCGAATATGGGAATGCTTTTTCAGGGGTTTTTGACATCAAATTAAGAAATGGCAACAATGAACAACGTGAATATGCTTTTCAGGCAGGGGTGATGGGAATAGATTTTTCTGCTGAAGGTCCTTTCAGTAGCAATTCCAAAGCATCTTATTTAATAAACTACCGCTACTCAACATTGGCCTTATTAAATACATTGGGCGTTCAATTAGGAGGGGACTTTGCCCCTAAATTCCAGGATTTATCTTTCAAACTCCATTTTCCTTCAAAAAAAGGGGGGACTTTTTCTTTATGGAGTTTAAGTGGATGGAGTGTATCTGAAGCTTTTGCAGAAAAAGATTCCTTACAGTGGGAAAAAAAATATGATCGCTTTGATGAATCTTTTAAATCAGGGATGACTGCCAGTGGGATCACACATATCTATTTCCTGAACAAAGAAACCTTTATGGAATCCTCAATTTCATTTTCAGGAACAAAGGTAGGTTTTGACCTGGATTCGCTTGATACAAGATATAATTCTTATAAAATGTATCAGGATGAATTTATTAACAAGGCTTTTAGGTTTTCTACTTTATACAATCAAAAAATAAGCGCAAGAGGTACTTTAAGGACTGGATTGATTGCCAGCCGAATTTCTTTTGCCCTTTTGGCAAAAGGGCTCAGTGAAGATACTAAAGCTTCAAAAGAATTTATAAATATAGATGGCCATACAATGCTGTTTCAGGGATATGCACAATATAAAAACCGTATAAGCGAAAAACTTATATTAACAGGAGGTCTGCATGCTATGTTCCTGGCTTTAAATGGAAATTATTCTTTAGAACCCCGTGCAGGTATAAAGTGGAATTTCCTCCCCAGGCAATCTTTGAGTGCCGGTATTGGAAGGCACAGTAGGGTAGAGGCTATGAGCAACTATTTTGCACAGCAGGAGCTAGAAAACGGCTCAATAATAAGGCCTAATAAAAACCTTGAATTTATGAAATCCATGCACTATGTGGTTGGTTATGACAGGAACTTTTGGGACGACCTTCACTTAAAACTGGAAGCTTATTACCAGAAAATATCTGATGCGCCAATTGCTCCTGCAGGGGCTTCAGACCCGCAGCACCGTACATTTTCAGGATTGAATTTTGATTCTGGGTTTACAACAGATTCCCTTGTAAATGAAGGTTCAGGTAAAAACTATGGTTTGGAATTGACCCTTCAGAAATTTTTTAAAAGGAACTATTATTTTATGGTTACCAATTCCTTATACCAATCTAAATATACGCCCCGAGATGGAATTGAGAGAAATACATATTTTAATGGCAATTTTGTAACAAATATAGTTGCGGGAAAAGAGTACAAAGTCGGTCCCGAAGATAAAAATTTATTGGGCTTTAATATCAGGATGACCTATGCCGGCGGCAAAAGAAAAACACCCATTGATCTAGAGGCTTCTATAGAAAATGGTGAAGCAGTTTATATTTATGAAGAAAGATATTCGGAAAAAAATAAAGCATTTGCACGTGTAGATTTTCGGATTGCTTATACTATAAATAAAAGAAAAACATCTTCAACTATATCCCTTGACGTCCAAAACACAACAAACAGGGCCAATATCTACAACCAATACTATAGCAATGAAGATAAGGCAATACTGAACAATTACCAGATGGGCTTAATTCCAGTTTTGAATTACCGTTTGGAATTTTAATAATAAATTCCCTTTGCGCATCCATTCTTTTTGAGTGGAATTGTTTAATTAAATCAATCGAACTTTATTTTAATGTGCTGGCGCTTTAGAAACTGCGATTGAAATTTTTTTAACTACTATTTTATTACACTATAAGTTCATAATATCTATTTATTATTTTAAACTTAATCATGGATTTTATCATGCATAATTGAACTAAGTGGGGAGAAAACGTTATTTCAATACATGTTGATTGTCTTGTATTCCTTTCTCAAAAGCTTAAAATATATTTTTTATTAATTAATTTACCAAACCTTTCATGGTGTAATAATCCAAAATTTTATTTATTAAATATAATAGCTTATGTTGCAGGCATCATTTTATATTTGATTATGCATGTAAATCTTTTCTGCTCCATAATTATAATTCTTTCTTTGATTTCCTGTCCAACTTCAGCACAAGTAATCCCGGGAAAAGAAGATTTGGACTTAGCTAAAAAATATCAAGCTAAATTTGAAAAAAGCGCGGTTGTGGCTTATGAAAATCAAACTCAAATTGAATTTCAGCTAAGTTCTAAAAATCAACAACCGATGGTAGTTGAGGATGAAGTGGTCCATTTTATTTCCCTAAGGACAAAAAATACATTGAGCAAAGTAAAGTTCTATGATGATAATTCTGAAATCGTATCTGAAAACAGTTTTAATGTGAAAGGAAAATCCATAGGGATAAACAAAACCTGCGGAAATTTTGAATCTGAAAGTATATTTTATTCAGATGCTAAAGTGTGTAATTACTCAATTTATTTTACCAATGTCGGGGAAATCAAATCCTTTAAAGTACTAAAGAAGTACAACGATGTAAAATATCTCACCAGCATTTATTTTACAGATGCTTATGCATCAGACAAGCGGAAAATTGTGGTTCATGTGCCTGATTGGATGGAGGTTGAGCTTAAAGAATACAACTTTGGCGGGCACAATATTCAAAAGACTAAGACCAGGGACGAAAAAGCAAAAAAAACTATTTATGAATATAATGCTGTAAACATAGATGCCTTTCAATCCGAAAGCTTTGCCAGGGGAAGTTCTTTTACTTATCCACATATTTTAGTGCTGTCAAAGTCTTACTCATACAAAGGTGAAAGAAGAATTTGCTGAGCTCTGTTTCTGATCTGTATAGTTGGTACGCTTCACTAGTAAAAGAGGTAAATAATAGCAATGATGTTCTTGTAGCCAAAGTCAAAGGCCTTGTACAAGGGAAAAACAGCGATGAAGAAAAGATCAAATCTGTTTATTATTGGGTGCAGGACAATATCCGTTATATTGCTTTTGAAAATGGCATTGCTGGTTTTAAGCCTGAAGCTGCACACAACGTCTACAATAATAAATATGGTGATTGCAAAGGGATGGCAAACCTGACAAAAGAGATGTTGAAGCTGGCCGGCTACGATGCCCGGCTCACCTGGATCGGCACGAATAAAATTGCCTATAATTATGCAATTCCTACCCTTGCTGCCGACAACCATATGATATGCACTGTTTTCCTTAATGGTAAAAAGATTTACCTGGATGGCACTGAAAAATTTATTTCTTTGGATGAAAATGCAGAACGTATTCAAGGCAGGCAGGTATTGATCGAAAATGGAACGAATTATATCCTTGATAGCATCCCGGTTGCGGACAAGTTCCGCAATAAAGTAAGTACGGAGATTCTCCTTAAGATGATGGAAGGCAACAAATTGGCAGGAAATTTCACCACAACTTTAAACGGTGAAGCAAAGACAGGTTTGTTATATTCTATCAATCATACCCCAACCGATAAGCGGAGGATCTTACTAGAGAAAGTAATTACCAATGGCAACAAAAGCCTTTTTATTGATAATATACAAAATAGCAGTTTAGTGGTGCGTGAAATGCCATTTGTTATTTCATGCGATTACACTGCCTTAAACAAAGTATCAGTTTTTGAAAGTGATGTTTATGTGGAGCTGGAGCACGAATATTATTTCAAAGATTTTACCATAAAGCCAGAAAGGGTAAGCGATATTGTTTTTGATGAAAAAATTCTCAGGACCTCAAAGGTATCCTTATCAGTGCCCACAGGATATAAAATTTCCCATCTTCCTGCCAATTATGAAGTATTGCATGAAGCATTTAGTTTTAAAGTTTCCTTTGCACAGAAAAATGGTATGGTGCATTACAATAATGAAATCTCTGTAACTAAAGGCATCATAGGAAAAGAGGATTTTAAAGCCTGGAATGACGCAATACAGGGTTTGAAAAAAGCATACAACGATAAATTAGTACTTACAAAAATATAATCAATCCATTCCCCTTACCCATGAAAAGAATTTCCATAATTCTGCTATTACTATTATTTATTTCTGCAATTTCTTTTGGACAGACGGAACAAAGGAAAAAAAAGGTCAGAGACATGATGTGGAAGTCTGACGACAAAGACTTTCAATTGACCGAAGTGCCCGGGAAATGGAAAAATGAATCGGCAGTAATACTTGCAAAAAGCATGGAATACCAGGTAAAAAAAGAAGTACTTCTTAAGATACTTCATGAAAACTTATATATCCACAGGCGCATAAAAATATTGGATGAGGCTGCCGTAAAAGAATTTTCAGAAATTTCTTTTGAATCAAGCCAATACAATATGTATCAACAAGGCAATCAGTCAGAAGTATTTGTTGGTGTAAAGGTGGTAAAATCAAACGGAAAGGAAAAGGAAATCAATACTGCAGATGCCGTGAAAATGGAAGCTCAAAATGGAAAGAGCTCTGCTAATTACAACAAACTTGCCATACCTGATCTTGAACCAGGCGATATTTTGGATTATTATCATTGCATAGAAACCCAATTCCTGGCGTATTCAGATTTCGACAGGATCCTCTATCCTTTGGCAGAGCAGTATCCTATAGTTAAGCAACGTGTGGACCTTCACATCATGCGTAAATGCGACCTGACCGCAAAATCTTTGAATGGTGCACCGCAACTAAAGCAAAATTCTAATTTAAATGATAAAAACGTATATTCATTGGTAATGGAGCATACAGAAAAGGTAGATACCGACCAACGTTGGTTTTACAGCAACAGGTCAGTGCCAACCATAAACTTTCAAACTTTTTATGGCAGAAGAAATCTTTTGCAAAATTATGCAAGAGGGCAAGATGCTGTAACGAGTAAAATTTCCGAAAAGGCCCTGCTAAAATATTCCAATCATTTGGCATCTGAAGCACATAAATTTGAATCCATTTTTTCTCATGATCATTTTCCTTTTACCACCTTGATGAAGAGACATATTACAATAAATCATAAGAAGGAAAAAGACCCGGAAAAAATTATAAAATATGCTTATTACCACCTGCGACAGAAGAGATTTGCCGCTGGATATGAAGACCAACTTTTGAACAATAGCCCATATAATTATGGCTTAAAAAATTATTATTTCATTACTGACATGTCAAGGTTTCTTAAAAAGAATAAAATTGACCACGATCTTATTATTGCTTGTCCCAGGGCAATATCTGATATTGATGACCTTGTACTGGATACAGACCTATATTGGATGATAAGGGTGAATACACCAAAGCCATTTTTTATAAGCGAATTTGACCGCTTTTCATTTTATAACGACTTGGCTTTCCCTGTTCTGGGTAGCAATGCTTATGCGGTGGATATAAGCAAAAAGAAAAAGTATCGTACAATAAAAAAGATAGAACTGCCTGCCACTTCATATCTCGATAACAAAAATGTTGTTGACATTCAGGTTGAAATACTTTCAGAAAACCCTGAACATATCCACGTAAAAAGAAATGTGTATTTAACAGGATTTAACCGGTATACAGAGTTCAATCCTGTCCTCACCCCATATGATTATCTGGAAGATGGCGATTTGAAGAAACACAAAATTGTAAGCAGTGGAGAAGAAGTAGCAAGGAAAAAATTGCGTGCCGAATACGCACAAAAGGTCACCAACAGAAAAGAGCAAGACAATAAAGATAGGGAAGAAGCAATGAAAGGTCAGATTGAAGAACAATTTGCTTCAAAAATAATAACCTACCATAATTTTAAATTGTTGCAAACTGGTATTTGGGATGAAAAGCCTTCTTTAAAATATGAAGATGACTTTACATTGGAAGGCTTGTCTGTAAAGAATGGGCAAAATTACCTTATTGAAGCAGGAAAGCTCATCAGCCAGCAAATTGCCCTTGGTAAAGAAGAATTAAAGCGAAAAGATGATATTTATATGCCTTATCCAAGGTCATTTGAATATAATATCACGATTGAAATCCCAGATGGATATGAAGTTAAAGGGTTGGAAAAATTTAATGTCAATGTGAAAAATGCAACCGGAGGCTTCACAAGTAAGGCTGAGATAAAAGGGCAAAAATTAGTAATCAACACCTTGAAGTACTATAGCAATAATTTTGAAAAAGCAGAAAAATTGCCAGAAATAGCCGCTTTTCTAGATGCTGCTTATAATTTCACCCTACAGAAGTTGCTCTTTTCAAAAATTAATTCAAAAAAAACAGGCCTTAGCAAAAGTTAAAGGCCTTTTTTCCTGAAAAATTTAAACCCCTACAAGAGCGGCATTTAAATAATTTTCTATAATTTCACATATAATTATTAATCGATTCAATTATGAAGAATTTTATTATTTGTGGGGTTTTAGCTTTTGCTGTTACAACTTCGCTATTTTTATCAGGATTTTTAACTGCAAAAAAAGACCAGGTGCGACATATCGTTATATTTAAATATAAACCCGGAACAAAGGATGAGCAGATTGAAAAAGTAAACAAGGCTTTTGGGGAATTAAAGAATACCATCCCTGGAATAGTTTCTTTCGAATACGGAATAAACGACAGCCCTGAAAATAAAAATCTCGGTTTTACCCATGTTTATCTTTTGACATTTGAAAATGCCGAAGCTCGTGATACCTATTTGCCTCACCCGGAGCACAAGAAATTTGGAGGCCTACTAGGAGGACTGAATATCATAGAAGATGCTTTTGTAGTAGACTATCAACCCATCGAAAAAAAGAAATAATATTGATCAGCACCTGGCTTTAAGATACAAAGCTATTGGGTAGCTGTAAGGGTTTATGAGATATTGGTTTCTCGAAAGTTAAATAACAAAATGTGAATATATTACTTCAAATTCACAGAACCTACGATAAATCTTCGGAATTATAAATTCCGAAGAGCGGTATTATGCAGGAAGAAAAGGGATATTGGATGTTGCTTTTTTATAGTAAGTTTAGTTGCATGTATACCGGGTCACAGACCCTGCTTTTCATAAAAAATCACAAGTCTCCCTAAGGAAGACTTTGCGATAACGGGGGAGTCCTGCGCTAGGTAAGTTTGCAATAAAAATACAATAGCCCTGGTTTTAAATCCAGGGCTATTGTATTTTACAATGGCTTATGCAACTTTTTTCTTTAGTAGCATAATAATAACCTCTAATTACTAATTAAAACCCGTGCTGCCGTTTATATATGGCATATATGGCATCGTATATTGTCATACACGGTCATACACGGGTTTATGACTGTTTATAGTTATTTATCTAGTATAAATATTTTCTCCATTATTCCCCAAGAATGTGTTTCCGGACATTACAGGTGAAGCATTATCAAGGCTAATACCATGGTTAGCAGAGTTATTAATTTGATTATCCTTAATTGTTGGCGTGTTGCTTGTGCCCGAACAATGAATCATTCCACGGCTTGTGTAATAAGTGTTAAAACCTCCATAAGAAACTTTGCAATTTACCATTTTTGAACTAGAAGAAGTTCCAGAAGTAAAAATTATTCCACCCCAATAGTTTTTTGTATCAGATCGATTGGCTTCATCCACCGTAAATATAATGGGGTTGGAAGTTCCGTCAGCAATAAATGTTCCGTCAACCAAAATTCCAGCACCTGGCAAAAAGTTAATTTCTGTACCTGGCGCAATGGTAAGAGAACCAGCCCCGTTAACGTTATTCCTAATTTCAAATTCACCACTTAAATAATAAGGATAGCCTCTTTTTTGCCAGG
>JALZND010000246.1 GCA_030857845.1 Bacteroidota bacterium
TATGGTAAATTTGCAGTGCGAAATAGGAATTTCACAGTCCGAAGTGGGCTTTTCGCACAGCGATTTTCCTAAATCGCTATAAACATTGATGTAAATATAAATTGCAGTGAGAAATAGGAATTTCGCGGTCCGAGGTGAGGCTTTTCGCACAGCGATTTCTTAAATCGAATTTAAAAAAAATGATGTTATTGTATAATTATAATTTATTATTTCACCCTTTCAATATATTCCCCTGTTTCGGTATTTACCCTGATTTTATCGCCCTGTTCAATAAATAAAGGAACATTTATGATCGTACCGCCTGCTACCTCAGCTGGTTTTAATGTTTTAGAAGCAGTATCCCCTTTTATACCTGGTTCACTGTATGTAACTACCAACTCAACATGTTTGGGTATTTCGGCTGCTACTGCCTCTTCGTTATCATCAAATTTTATGATCACAATCATGCTTTCCTGGAGAAACTTTATGGAGTCACCAAAAAGGGTTTTGGTCACAGGCATTTGCTCGAAAGTTTCTTGGTTCATGCAGATAAGAGAGTCTGCCTCTTCATAAAGATATTGCAGCTCACGGGTTTCCACCCTCACGATATCTATTTTTTCACCAGAACGAAAGCGGATTTCACTTTGCTTTCCTGTTTTAACATTTTTGCTTTTTACAGTATAAATAGCATTTCCTTTGCCTGGAGTAATATGTACATAGTCCATTACCATTACCATTTCACCATTGTACCTTAAAAAAATACCTCTCGAAATATCTGATGTTGTAGCCATATTATTGAAGATTATTGGCAAGTTAATTCTATATCTTGTTATAGCCAAGAAAAATGAAAAGCTAAAAGCAGATATTGCCTTAAATTTTCACATAAAATATAGCCTTAAAAAAGAATCCTTGTCTAAAAAGTAAATATATTTAAATCTAATTTTAGTTGTACATGATAAGAAGCGTAAGGGAAGCTGATATTCCTCAAATAACCAATATTTACAATTATTATATAAAGCATACCATCATCACCTTTGAGGAAGATGAAATTACAGACGCTGAAATGGGGAACAGGATCAGGGAAATATCTCTTAAATACCCTTGGATTGTTTATGAAGAAGGAGGTAAAGTTATTGGGTATGCTTATGCCAATCTCTGGAGATTGCGGAGTGCATATAGGTATTCTGCGGAAGCAACGGTTTATTTGGATGTTGAACAAACAGGAAAAGGTATAGGGAGCAAATTATATGAAGCACTGATATCAGCCGTAAAAAACATGGAGGTACATTCTTTAATAGGGGGGATTTCCTTGCCCAATGATGCAAGCGTGGCTTTACATGAAAAATTTGGTTTTATAAAATGTGCCCAGTTCAGGGAGGTAGGAAGGAAATTTGATAGTTGGATTGATGTAGGCTATTGGGAAAAGCTGATGTAAGCACTAACGGTTGTTAAAGTCGCTGAAAGGAAATAAATCGCCATTAACTTTCTGCCAAAGTTAAATCAAATTAATAGCCTCAAAGTAATTACTGCACACATGCCTCTTTTTATTACTTTATATGAGTATTTTTATTGGCTTTTATGCTTCACCATTCACACTAAAGCTTGTAATCTCTTCTGTTTCTAAATCTACTTCCATCTGAAAAAAGCATGAACCTCCATCTAATACAAATATCCATTCCTTTTTCAAATCTTTATTCTTAACAAAAGAGTCACAGACAGCATTGATGAATATCTTTTTTTTCCCTTCATTATCAATAAATGCAACATATTGTCTATAGTATCTCGCATGATTATATTTTAATATTTTACCAAACTCTTTTCTAATTTGAGAATTCCTCGTACTTTCTAATGAATCAATATAATTTATTGCAATTTCTTTCGCCAAATTTATTTCTTCATCTGAAGGAGCAAATTTTTGGAAAGTTGAGTCTATAGAAATCCATAATGAACTTTGATTAGTATTCCAATTATAGATAATATCTTTTTTATCTGATTGTGAAAAACCACATGCTGGACGTAATAATCCTAAGAGTAATATTAGATAGATAATTCGATTCATTAGGTTTTAATATTCAACACAACTATACCAGGAATTTCTTGAATTTTTATGCGTAAAGGTCTTCAACATCACATTGGGCCAATTCAATAAATAAATTTGAAACCTTTTCTGTAACTGCTTTAAAATATTTTTCGCCTTTTTCTTTTGTGGATGATTTAGGATTTCCTGTGCCGGTATCTTCGGATATCTGCGACCATTTCCTTTCTGTCCAGGCCCAGCCTTCAGAAAACTCTTTGATTTTATGCTTTTTTTCTTTCCCATCACCAGCTTCTGACAATGGAAGAACTAAATGTGGTGTTAAAAATTGTATTAGGCTTGTTTCCATCTCATCGGCATGGTCTCCTTTATGCTCAAAGAAACCCTCTTTGGGTAAAGATTGGAACCAATTGCAGCTGCATAGAAGCATTTTAGGGAATTTCAGACCCAGTTCCCGAAGCATTGACTTAAAGTCATTGCCTTCATGGCTGTTAATGATTAGCAGTTTATGGATTCCTTGCCTGTTGAGTACTTCTATAATATCTGCAAGTATTGCCGCTTGCGTGCTTGGGCTGAGGTTTATATCTAATTTAATATCTGCTTGCCCTGTATTTACTCCAAAGGGAACTGTTGGCAATACAATGATTTTAGCATCCTTTTCCCAGGCAATTTTAGCGGATTCCGCGGCTTTATGATCTGCCTCTATGATATCAGTGGCATAAGGCAGGTGGTAATTATGTGCTTCAGTCGCGCCCCAGGGAAGTATGGCCAAATCAAATTCAGCATTTTTGATGTATTTCCAATTAGAGTCCGCTAAAAATATATGGCCTCATTAAATACTGAATAATATTTTTTATTCCAATTGCTCATTGTGTGGAAAAATCCGAAAGCCAGGAAAACTAAGATTAATCTATATTTTGTGACTTGGCTTTTGCACTATAGTATTCCCTGTTCATTCTGGCAATATTGGCCTGTGAAATTTCCTTAGGACATTCAATAGAACAGGCACCTGTATTTGTACATGCGCCAAAACCTTCAGCATCCATTTGTGCCACCATTTTTTCAACCCTTGTTTTTCTTTCTACCTGCCCTTGGGGCAGCAAGGCTAGCATAGAAACTTTTGCACTGACAAAAAGCATTGCTGAAGCATTTTTACATGCCGCCACACATGCACCACATTGGATACAGGTTGCAGCATCAAATGCTTCATCTGCCATTATTTTAGGGACAGGAATTTCATTTGCATCAGGTACACCCCCTGTATTTACAGAAACGTACCCTCCTGCTTGTATGATCCTGTCAAAAGCACTCCTGTCTACCACAAGGTCTTTTATAACAGGAAATGCCCTGGCCCTAAAAGGTTCAATGGTAATATTGTCACCATCATCGAAACTCCTCATATGAAGCTGACAGGTAGCAGTAGCATATTTCGGGCCATGTGGACGGCCGTTAATAACCATAGAGCAAGACCCGCAAATACCTTCTCGGCAATCATGGTCAAACTCTACCGGCACATCCCCTTTAGCGGAGAGATCTTCGTTCAAAACATCGATCATTTCCAAAAAGGACATGTCAGGGTTGATGTTGGTCACCTGATAGGCCACCAATTTACCTTCACTTGTAGCACTTTTTTGACGCCAGACATTTAATGTTAAATTCATATAATTAAGCTTTTAGCGATTAGCTTTTAGCATTTAGCTTTTTAACAATATTTTTAAAAAGAAGATATACCAGTTGATTGTTTATATTTTTGTACAAGATAAACCACCTATTTATAACTTCTTTGGGTAAGTTTTACATTTTCAAAATCCAGTTCTTCTTTGTGAAGGATGGGTTGCTGGTTAAACCCTGCATATTCCCAAGCAGCCACATAAGAGTAATTTTCATCGTCCCTCCTGGCCTCTCCTTCTTCAGTTTGATATTCTTCCCTAAAATGTCCACCGCAGGATTCGTTTCTGTTTAAGGCATCATCTATCATTAATTCGCCAAGCTCCAGAAAATCTGCCAAACGGTGTGCTTTGTCCAGTGTTTGGTTCAGCTCTTCAGGGCCACCTACTATGCTTACATTGTTCCAAAATTCTTCCCTTAAAGCCCTTACCATCCCTTTAGCTTTTGTAAGGCCTTCTGCGGTCCTGCCCATTCCGCAATAATCCCACATAATTTTGCCTAATTGCTTGTGGATAGAATCTACCGTCCTATTGCCCTTTATATTGAACAACCTACTGAACATATCCTTAATATTTTGCTCTGCTTCTTTAAATGCAGGATGGTCTGTAGGAATATTTGCAGGAGCTATACCGGCAAGGTAATCACCTATTGTCATTGGGATCACAAAATAGCCATCGGCAAGCCCTTGCATCAAAGCACTTGCCCCAAGCCTGTTGGCCCCGTGATCAGAAAAATTACATTCACCGGTTGCATATAATCCCGGAACATTTGTCATGAGGTTATAATCCACCCACAGGCCGCCCATAGTATAATGTATGGCCGGATAAATCATCATGGGCAATTCATAGGGATTTTGGCCCACAATTTTTTCGTACATTTCAAAAAGGTTGCCGTATTTGGCAACTATTGTTTCCCTTCCATCCCTGTTTATTGCATCCCTGAAATCAAGGTATACAGCAAGTCCTGTTTTTCCTACGCCCTTTCCTTCATCACAGGCTTCTTTTGCATTCCTTGAAGCTACATCCCTTGGCACAAGGTTTCCAAACGACGGATACTTCCTTTCCAGGAAATAATCGCGTTCATTTTCAGGGATATCTTTTGCCAATCGTTTATCACCTTTAGCTTTTGGTACCCAAACCCGGCCATCATTCCTCAATGACTCTGACATCAGGGTCAATTTAGATTGATAATCACCAGAAACCGGGATACAGGTAGGGTGGATTTGAGTAAAACATGGGTTTGCAAAATAAGCGCCTTTTTTATGTGCCCGCCATGCCGCAGTAGCATTACTGCCCATTGCATTGGTCGATAAATAAAACACATTGCCATATCCTCCACTTGCCAATACCACAGCGTGTGCACTATGTGACTCAATAGCCCCGGTCACAACATTCCTGGTTACTATTCCCCTTGCCTTGCCTTCAACAAGCACTACATCCAGCATTTCTGTACGGGTATACAATTTTACTTTGCCACTAGCCACCTGCCTGCTCAATGCACTGTAAGCTCCTATTAACAGCTGTTGGCCTGTTTGACCCCGCGCATAGAAAGTTCGTGACACTTGGGCGCCTCCAAATGATCTATTTGCCAATAAACCTCCATATTCCCTGGCAAAAGGAACTCCCTGTGCTACACATTGGTCAATAATATTTACACTGACCTCTGCTAGCCTGTACACATTTGCCTCACGCGATCTATAGTCACCTCCTTTTATGGTATCATAAAAAAGCCTGTGGATGCTATCACCATCGTTTTGATAGTTTTTTGCAGCATTGATCCCACCTTGGGCAGCAATACTATGGGCCCGGCGAGGGCTGTCATGAAAACAGAATGCCTTTACGTTATAGCCCAATTCAGCGAATGATGCTGCTGCAGATGCCCCGGCAAGCCCTGTTCCTACTACAATAATTTCGTATTTTCTTTTGTTTGCAGGAT
>JALZND010000247.1 GCA_030857845.1 Bacteroidota bacterium
CTGCCATTTTGCTCCGGTATTTAACGGGTTGGTACCACCACATTATAAGGAAACAGAATCAGAAGTTTTAGGTGTTCCTGCTTCAGCTTCCAAGGTAAATCCGGAAATAGATGCTGATCTGGGCCGATACAAGGGCATATTAAAAGAAGAAGCGCATATTTATAAGCACTCATTCAAGACGACTACTGTTCGTAATGTTGAACTTACGGCGCCATATATGCACAATGGCGTATTTCAAACACTGGAAGAAGTGGTGGATTTTTATGATAATGGAGGAGGAATTGGCTTGGAGTTAGATGTGCCTAATCAGACGTTGCCGTCCTCACCATTAGGATTAACAGACCTGGAGAAGAAGCAGTTGGTTTTATTCATGATTTCTTTGACAGATACCACAGGTATGGCTGTTAAACCGGAGAGATTACCTGTATTTTCAGAAAATAAATTGAATGACAGAATTATAGGAGGAACCTACTGATGCACCAGATAGCAATTTTTATCAAATCTTTACCATCGGCTTTTAAGGGGCTGGAAATTTTCAAATGGCAGATCAGCAAGAAAAGAGCCCTGGCTTTTTGCATCTGTATTACGCTTTTGGTAATGGTACTGGAAATTTTTTACAGTATGAGTGCCAACAGCCTCATGTTGTTTAGTGACGGTATGCATATGTTAACACATGCACTTTCACTAGGAGTAACATTGATAGCTATTTTGCTTTCAGAAAGAAGTGCTAAAAACACGCCTTCCAAGCCGAAAACTATAGAACTTTATGCCGCAATCATCAATGGATTTGGCCTCGCTTTATTCACAGTTTATATAATTTATGAAAGCCTCGAAAGAATGCACCATCTGGAGAACCTCAATATTTATGATACATTAATAATAGCCATTATCGGTTTAATGGTAAACCTTTTAACCGCCTGGATCCTGCTTCAGGCTGGAATCGAAGATCTTAATACAAGAAGTGCATATCTTCATTTATTGGCAGATACTTTTTCTTCCGTTGCCATTATAGCGGGCTGCATAATCATATATTATACAAGATGGCTTATCATAGATCCGCTTCTCAGCATTGTAGTTGCAGTAGTTATAGGCAAATGGTCATACGGGTTGTTAAAAGAAGCTTTTCAAATGATCAGGAATAAGGAAGTTAATGAAGGTTAGCTTCCTTATTCTAAGCTGAAATTAATAATGAAAATAAATGTTCAGGATTGGAAATTGCTATCCTTTATTGGGATGTTCCCCTATTTTCTTAAACCACCAATTTCCTTTCACCTCATCGATCAGTAAAACCCTATCCTCAACTATCCTAAATATTTTATTACTTGAAGACTTAAGATCTTACCTGATTCATAGTATGCGTATGATGTGTCAATTTGTAACCCATTTTTATACTTTGATAAGAACTCCAATTGCCCACTTGGATAAAAAGGAATAGGTAGTAGTTTCCATGATATTTTCTAAGGAAGGTATCTTGAGAAATAAAATACTATCTATCTATTTTATATATGATAATCAACTAATTGTTATAAATATTTACAAGAAATAAATTCAGGAAAACAACATGACTCGGATAGATATGATTTTTAGCCTCTACGAAACGAAACAACATAAAAAAATGGAATGAAAACTCCTTATAAAGTAAAAATTTTTAAGGTTAACCCGTTGTGTGAAACTAAATTTTGCTTTTTATAGAAATTGAAACCTTCCAAATTTTCTACCTTGAGTTTTTTTCTCTCAATCCTGTAGTGATTGAATGTGAATAACACCGTATGAAATGCGGTGTAAAAGTAGGCAAAAACCCCAACCATGAAGTGGTTGAATTAAAAAATAAATATAATTTCACACAACAGGAAAGGATATTCCTTTTGAATTAAACAGCAGCCGTATCGTTAAATCTATCTTTAATGTAGGTAACCTGTGTTTTTCCATGCGGAACAGGTTTTCCTTCTTCATCTAGGTTCACAAAAACAAGCCTTTCAATATTCAGGATGCTGGTGCGGGTTATTTTGTTCCTTACATGGCATCTCAATGTTAAAGAGGTTTTGCCAAATTCAACCACCTCCATCCCCATTTCTATAATATCCCCTTTTTTGGCAGAGCTCACAAAGTTGATCTCTGAAATAAATTTGGTCACTACCTTTTGGTTGTCAAGCTGGATAATTGCATAAATAGCTGCTTCCTCGTCTATCCATTTCAAAAGGCTGCCACCGAACAAGCTGCCATTGGGATTAAGGTCTTCTGGTTTTATCCATTTCCTGGTGTGAAAGTTCATAATGTTGAGGAGTTTAATTTATTATCTTATACTGATTTTGGGAGATTGGGTTCAAGATCTATTGGGCGTATCTTTCTTTTAAGGCTTTTTGATATCCCCCTGGGCACCTACAGAAATAGGATAGAACACAGATTTATATGCCCACCTGCACCCCCATCTTCACCATAGGCAGCTTCTCCATAAGTTCCACCTCTATTGCAGGAAAGCCAAAATCCTCCTGGACCACGCCTATAATCCTATAAAACCCCTTTCCCATAAAAGGACATCTTTTAGCAACATCAGGGAAATGGATGGTATCAAAAAATTCACCAGCTTCATCCAAAAACGTACCAAATGCCATTCTCAGGCCTCCTTTGGTCCAAGTATCTTTTGAAGTTACCACATACCCCACAATATCGACGCGCTTTCCTGTCCGGGCAAGGAGCCCCCGTGCCACAACATTTCCTTTGTCGGGGGTTTCCAACAGGCCGAAAGGGTGGCAGAGGGGGAACTCCAGCAATTCCAATGCATCGAATGCATCTTCAAAAGGTGGCTTTTCCAAAACCGGCAATTTAAATTCCAGGGCTTTTACCTTAAAAAGCTCCCCTGGAGGTGACTGCTTTTTACTTTTCCCAAAGTATGCCTGCACCTCCCAAAGAAGCTCGCCTTTGGTTTTGCCCGTAAACCGGAAGGCACCGATGCGTATCAGGATTATTGCCTGCTCCAGCCCCACAGGCACCCTGTTGGTAAAATCTTCAAGGCACTCGAAAGGGCCACCTGACTTCCGTTGTTTTTCTATTTCCAGCCCCAGGCTTTTTTCCAGGTATTTCAAGTGAATGAAGCCTACATAGATGGTTTTGCCTTGGATGCTGGTAAGATAGTCGCCCTTGTTCACACAGGGCGCCTGTATGTCGGCACCTGCCATCCTTGCTTCATGAAAATAGAATTCCGTCCTGTAAAACCCGCCGAAGTTATTTATCACCCCCACCATAAACTCCAGGGGGAAATATGCTTTTAAGTAGAGGCTTTCGTAGCTTTCTACAGCAAAGCTTGCAGAATGCGCCTTGGAAAAAGAATAGCCAGAAAAGCTCTCTATCTGCCGCCATACCTCTTTGGTGATCTCTTCCGTATAGCCCATCCTCCTGCAGTTCTCAAAAAATTTTTTTTCCACCTTTTTAATCTCGCCGCGGGAGCGCAGTTTCCCAGACATGCCCCGCCGCAAGATGTCTGACTCCCCCAATTCCAGCCCTGCAAAGTGGTGCGCCACCTTTATAACATCCTCCTGGTATACCATTACCCCATAGGTCTCCTTCATCAGCTCTTCCATTTTCGGGTGGATGTACTCAAAGGCGCTGGGATGGTGGTGCCGGTAGATATATTCCCGCATCATTCCTGAAGATGCCACCCCTGGCCGGATGATAGAGCTGGCCGCCACAAGGGTCTCATAAGTTTTGCACTGCAGCTTGCCCAGCAACATGCGCATGGCGGGCGACTCCACATAAAAACAGCCCATGGTCCTGCCCTCCTGCAATAGGTTGCGGATGCGCGCATCATCCTTAAATTTCTTGAACTGCTTGATATTGATAGATTGGGCCCTGTTCTTTTCTACAAGTGCCATGGTATCTTTTATATGGCCCAAGCCCCTTTGACTCAACACATCGTATTTATAATAGCCAATATCTTCTGCCGGCATCATATCAAAATAAGTAACCGGAAAACCTTTAGGGGGAAACGAGGTAGCCGTAATGCGATAAATGGGTTCCTCGCTTATAATAATCCCTCCTGCATGAATAGACAGCTCTTTGGGGAAGTCCATAAGATAAGCACCATATTTAATTATGAGCCGGGAGATATGGTCTTTGTCCTGGTACCTCTCCGGATGGGCTACGAGGGCATCTATTTCATTTTTCGGCAGGCCAAATACTTTGCCCAGCTCCCTGAGGGTAGCCCTGCCCTGAAAAGTGGAGTAGCAGCTCAGTAAAGCCACATGATCATACCCATATTTCTCAAAAATATATTTTGTCACCTCGTCGCGGTCTTGCCAGCTAAAGTCTATGTCAAAGTCAGGCGGGGAGGTTCGGTGCGGGTTTAGGAACCGCTCAAAATATAGATCGAGCTCAATAGGGTCCACCTCGGTAATGTCCATGCAGTAAGCCACCAGGCTGTTGGCGCCGCTGCCCCGGCCCACATGGGCAAAGCCTCTGGAAGTTGCAAATTGAATAAAGTCCCAGGTGATCAGGAAATATGCTTCGAACTTCAACTTTGCAATAACCTCCAGTTCCCGTTCAAGCCGCGCCACAGCGTACTCAGAAGGTTGCCCATAGCGCCTGTAAAGCCCCTCATATGCCAGCGTGCGAAGGTGTGCACGGTCTTCTTCTAGGGTTTTGTTGTAGTGTTTTTTGTTCTTGCTCTTATAAAGCTCAACTTCAAACTGGCAATCATCCAGCACCTGCAGGGTATTTTTAATGATCTCAGGGTACTGCTGAAAGTGCTGGAAAAGCTGGCGGGGGGCAAGCATCTCTTCATTTTCATTGCAAATATCTTCTGGCAACAGCTTGGAAAGCAAGGTGTTTTTGCCAATCGCCCTCAGAAGCCTGTGTACCTGAAAGCCCCTTTTCCCTTTAAAAGTAACGGGGTGCCATGCCACCAGCTTTTCCTGGTGTGCCTTGTCAGAAGAAGTAAAAAGCTTATTGATTTGGTGAATGCGGATCCCTACAAATTCCCTTTCGCGCAGCCCCTCTATAGGTTTTGGCCAGGGATAAATGATATAGGCTTCCTTAAAAGCAGGCGCCACAGGCGGAAGCCTTTTTTTGGAAGTATTGTGGTAAGAGAGGAAACGGTTCAACTCTTCGAAGCCCTCCCCATTCCGGGCCAGTCCCATGTAAAGCAACTGCTGCTCATGGCGGAATTCAATCCCTACGGCCAGATCAAGCTGATACTCCCCCTTCCTTTGCTCACAAATACGCGCCATCTCTATCCAGCCGCCCGTGCTGTTTATATCGGTCAATATGATTTTATGCACCCCCTTTTCTTTGCATTCCTGAAAAAGGTCATCCGGCGAAAGTGTCCCGTATTTTAAGCTGTAGTATGTATGGCAATTGAGCATTAGTTCTTAGTTCAAAATAGTTCAGGAGTTCAGATAGTTCAGATAGTTCAAGAGTTCACAGTTCAGGAGTTCTCAGTTGCCCGATCTCAAGTAGTTTGAAATTCAAGCTCATTTTTTCTTATTCATTTTTCACATTCTATCATTCTATCATTCTATCATTCTATCATTCACCCCTTTCCATACCTCAACCGGGTCAGGCTCCCTGGGCTGTCTTCTACTTTTTGCTTTCCTGTACCTATGCCTACTGCACGCATGATC
>JALZND010000248.1 GCA_030857845.1 Bacteroidota bacterium
ATTTCAGATAGAGGCGCTTCAATAAGGATCCCTATTGCAACGGTTGAAAATGGTTGGAAAGGCTGGTTGGAAGACAGGAGGCCAAACTCTGCTGCAGATCCTTATAAAGTAGCATCAAGGATCATAAAAACTGTTAAAACTGCAAAAGTTAAAAATGGGGTAGAGGTTTTGGCTGTATAGTCCAGTCATACTTTTACTAAATATTTATTAGTTAAATTATATATTTTTCCAAAACCCTTGTCCATTAAAACGGATAAGGGTTTTGTTTTTTTAAGTTGATGTAAAATGTTTAAACAATATCATATAATCATTGAAATACCTTAAATCATTCAAAATCACTTTCAAAAATCCGGTTTTGGAAAATAAAAAATGAAATCAATTTATTTTTATATAATTTGTAATTATTGTAGCAAATGTGTAATGTATTAACTGTATTAGGCTTAATTATTTGCTTCATATTTCAACAATTTTAGCAATAGCAAGTTCTATCCATTCAGATGGATATGTTCCACAATAGCTAAATATATACTACTAATGAAATATTCTTTTTTGATATTATTTTTATTTGTCTTTGCAAGTTGTCAATCTCAAAATGAACCTGTTAGGGGCGAGTCCAGCTACGCGCTTCAGGAAGCCTTTCCAAATATCAATGTGACCAATCCTGTAGAACTAAAGAGCCCGAAGGATGGAACCAATAGGATCTTTGTTATTGCACAACGAGGTGCAATACATGTATTCCCAAACCAGCAAGATGTAAATGCAACCGAAACTTTCCTTGATATCACTGACCGTGTAAATTATGGGGGAGAGATGGGCTTGCTGGGATTGGCATTCCATCCCGACTTTAAAAACAATGGGTTCTTTTATGTAAACTACACCAAAGATAACCCAAGGGAAACGGTAATATCAAGGTTTACTGCAAATGCACAAGACCCTAATAAAGCTGATGCAAGCACAGAAGTAACACTGTTAAAATTTGAACAACCTTATGGCAATCACAATGGTGGCAAAATAGCTTTTGGTCCGGATGGATATCTTTACATTTCTGCCGGGGATGGTGGCAGTGGAGGAGACCCGCAGAACCATGGGCAAAATAAAAGCACTTTATTGGGAAGTATTTTAAGGATCGATGTAAACCAAAAGTCCAGGAACTTGAATTACGCCATCCCAAACGACAATCCATTTAAAAGGAATTCAAGTGGCTTTAAAGAAGAAATTTATGCTTTTGGCTTAAGGAATGCCTGGAGGTTCAGCTTTGATAATGAATCGAACAAATTATACGCAGCCGATGTAGGACAAAATAAAATAGAAGAAATTAACATAATTGAAAAAGGTGGCAATTATGGGTGGCGTATCATGGAAGGAATGGAATGCTTTGACCCTGAAACTAATTGCGATAAATCAAATTTGAAAATGCCAATTCATCAATATTTGCAGGCTTCAGGGGCAGGGAAATCAATAACTGGAGGCCATGTTTACCGGGGCGCCGCTTTACCGGAACTTAAGGGCAAATATATTTATGGCGATTTTCAAAGTGGCAATATTTGGGCCTTAGCCTATGATGGCAACAAAGTTACTTCAAACGATTTATTAATGGGTACAAGGGTGTTGATTTCTTCATTTGGAGTGGACCAAAATGAAGAGTTATACATCCTTTCACATGCCGATGGTAAAATATATAAGTTGGCAAAAAAATAATTTTTTCTGCTTTTAATTTTCAAGATCAATTATTGTTAAAAGCCCTGTCTTTCATTTGAGTCAGGGTTTTTTTTGCATTAATAATCTCCCAGAATGGTTAGTGGGACTGTTTCTAACTAGGTTAATGCGTATCCTTCGATGATGTACTTTAATTCTCAATCCTCATCGCTGTTTAAGAATAGAAGTAAAGTGATTCCGATTACCGTTCCTGCCAATATTATGCTGATTGCTTTATTTGAAACTATAGCTGGAGGCAAGTAAGAAACCCCTTGTTCATTGGTAAGGGCGGGGTCATTGATATACCTGCCATTACTTGGTTTTGCTAATTTATCAAAGTTTTCTGCCAGGTTTTGTAATCCATTTTTCAATGTTTCCCCATTAATTGGCACACCATGACCTGTTGCAGCTATTGTTGGATTTAAAGCTGCTAATCTTTCTACAGATGCCTTAGCGGCTATCCAGTCGCATGTAAAATAGGTAGGAGGCCCGTGTATTTCCTTCTTTTGGGTCATTACTGCTAAGGTTGACTCTTGCTTCACAGTAACAAATGCATCTCCAACTATTAAGATCTTGTCACTTTCCCTGTAAAGGGAAACATGTCCGGGTGAATGCCCTGGTGTTTCAATAATTTTCCATTCGGGCATTTCCGGCATAATACCATTTTCAGGAAAAGGCCTAAGTCTATCACCAAGATCTATTGGGCCATTTGGGTAAAGAAAAGATAAGAGTGTCATGCCACCACCACCTACTGTTGGGTCTGGCGGGGGGTAGCTGGCTTTTCCTGTAAGGTATGGAAATTCGTTAGGGTGGGCATAAACAGGAACATCCCATTCTTCTGCCAACTCTTTGGCCGCACCTATATGATCAAAATGGCCATGTGTAAGTACAATAGCTTCCGGTGGCCTGGAATGGGAGGTAAATATTGCAGCTTGTTTCTTTATTTTTTTCGCACAGTTACCAATTCCAGCATCTACCAAAATCCATCGGTCTTCTAATTGAGATTCTGTTTTTAATAGATATACATTGACCATAGTGATCAATATCCTTGCAACATTGGGGGCTACAATATCTAATTTTCCTATTTCTTTTTTGTCTTCTGTTAATAAGTCCATTACGTAATAGCGTTTGTTTAAAATTATTTAACTTAATAAAAAAGTTATTGTTAATGGATACAGAAAACATGTTTAGAATTTTTGCATTTAACTTTAATGATATTTTAAATTCCACCACAAAGTTCCCTATATGCCTCGCTATAATCCAAATTCAATTAGTTCCGAATGCAGAAGCCTGAGGCATTGAAAATCTTTAATATTAAGACAACTGTTTTTAAGGGAAAATATCCTGATTCCTGAAGTCCTGTCTGGGCCTTAATGAATTGAAACCGATATGATAAAGTTTTAACATAAAAAAAATTCCAGTGCTCATGAGTTATAAATCATGAGCACTGGACCGTTTTCCGAAAAAAATTAAAAAAAGCTAGTTTAAAAAATGGTTGGTGTCTATATTAAAAATACAAATAAAAAATAAACACAATTTGTGTGTAATATATTATTGATTTTTTTACTTTTCTAGTGCTACAAAGCTAAAAAAAATTATTTAATTCACATCAATAATTTAAAAAATATTGCAAAATAAATATATATCGGCATAAGTGATCTTTTATATCGCCATAGGTAGCAAAATATTTCGTTTTGCCCATTTTTATCATTATGTAATATTTTTAAGATTAATTTGATTTGAACCTAATACCTCCTTTACAAATTGAAGATGATTCTTTTTGGCTAATATTCTAAATAAACCTTACAATTATTTAAAATTTTGAATAGGAGAAATAAAGTTTGATATTATACATTTTTGAGAAATTGAAATTTAAAAAATTTATTTTGATTACCTACCAATACCCCGGAGGGATAAACACATAAGTTCCTAATTTATAATTTAAAGTATACTTGACCGGGCCGTCAAAATAATTTAAAAATAATGCTTATAAGATTTTCATTTTGGACTCATACTGTATATAATTGTAATGATTAATTAATTTTATGGTAGAAATTTCTAATATCAAAAAAATATTACTTGTAGATGATGACGATACCAGTAATTTTATAAATAAATTGGTATTGAAGGGCATGAATATTTCACCTGAAATAGAAGTTTCGACAAACGGGGAAGATGCACTGGAATATTTGATTAAAAGTTGCCGAGAAAATAGTAACACCGAATGTCATACATTAATACTTTTGGATATTAATATGCCAGTAATGAACGGTTTTGAATTTTTGGATGCAATAAAAAACAATCCAGAAATCGATGACAAAGACTTGCACGTATGCATGCTTACAAGCTCAACAAACCCGGATGATATAAAAAGGGCAAAGACGTATAATATTCAGGGATATCTGGATAAACCTTTAACCCCAGAGAAGATAAAAAAAGTTTTAAATGAAAATAAATAAAAAAACCTGTAGCCAAAACTACAGGTTTTTTTGCATTACAACTGTCGTAACATTGCCAGTGACCGGGGGTTCAATTTAAATTTATATTCATCAAGTTTATTGCCTTCAAATGATCCTTCCGGATCTGAAGTATCCAATACAACCTCCCATTCAACCTGTACCCCATTTATTGGCAAAGTATAATCAACAGGTTCCCAATATGAATTTACCAAAATCAAAAGAACATCATCTTTTATAACATTTCCCCTTTCGTCCACCTCATCCATTACCTTACCATTTAAAAGCATTCCAAGGGTCCTTACCAGGGAAGAATCCCATTCTTCTGAGGTCATGTCTTCACCATCAGTACCAATCCAACGGATATCTTTTACTTCCAAGCCATGGATATTCCTGCCTTGAAAAAACCTGCGTCGATGTAAAATGGGACTGCTTTTACGTATACCAATAATTTTACTTGTGAAATCGAACAGGGCTTTTTGCTTGTCATCCCATTCCCAGTTAATCCAGCTGATCTCATTATCCTGGCAATACACGTTGTTATTTCCCAATTGAGTCCTGCCATATTCATCGCCACTGCATATCATAGGCACACCCTGGCTTAGAAATAATGTCGCTAAAAAATTCCTTTTTTGCTTTTCTCTTAAGACATTGATTTTGGGGTCATCTGATGGGCCTTCTACACCACAGTTCCAGCTTAAGTTATGGCTTTCACCGTCATTATTGCCTTCTTTATTCGCATCGTTATGTTTTTCGTTGTAGCTTACAAGGTCATGCAGGGTAAAACCATCATGTGCTGTAATGAAATTTATACTGGCAGAAGGTTGCCGGCCATTAAGCATGTACAAGTCACTGCTTCCGCTAAGCCGGTATGCAAGCTCGGCAACCTGGCTTTCATCTCCTTTCCAAAAACGACGGACACCATCCCTGTATTTTCCGTTCCATTCTGCCCAAAGTACTGGAAAGTTTCCTACCTGATATCCTCCTTCACCAACATCCCAGGGTTCTGCAATAAGTTTAACCTGTGATATTATGGGATCTTGATGTATCGTATCCAAAAACGTTGACAGCTTTCCTACTTCATGCAATCCCCTTGCCAATGTTGAAGCTAAATCAAACCTAAAACCGTCCACATGCATCTCGGTGATCCAATAACGAAGGCTATCCATTACCAGCTGTAATGCCCGCGGGTGGACCATGTTCAAGGTATTGCCGGTGCCGGTATAATCCATATAATATTGCTTGTTGTCCGGTACCAGCCTGTAGTAAGCCTCATTGTCAATACCTTTAAAGCATAGCGTAGGTCCATAATGGTTGCCTTCGGCAGTATGGTTATAAACAACATCTAATATTACCTCCAGGCCTGCTTTATGAAGCTCTTTCACCA
>JALZND010000249.1 GCA_030857845.1 Bacteroidota bacterium
CTTTGCTGAACAGCTCAGTGGCTTCATTAAAGAAAGGCCTGTTTTCATTAAAACGTACTTCAAAAGGAGTGAGGTTCAGCACCTGGTTGTCACTTTGAACCTGGCCGAAATCAGGCACCAGGGTCATATCCAAAGTAAAGGCATCGCTAATGCCATATTTTACGTCCATACCCCCATTTACTGAATAAGTCCAATCTTTTGCAGTCCCATCTTGCGAATAATGGTTTAAATAGGTTGAAAAATAAGGGGAAAGAGAGAGGCGTACTGGGGCATCAATTTTTTCTATGCCTGTCCAGGTGCCCGATTGGCTCATGAAATTGGTGTTTTTTAAGTCCACAGGGCTCCACATGTATTGCTTCCCACTTTTGTTACGGCGTCGGGTTATGTTCAGGCCCCAGGTTTGGTCATTAGTACTGCTAAAACGTAGGGCGGAATATGGAATGCGCATTTCAAAGCTCCAGCCATTGTCGTGCAATTTGGCTTCACTGTTCCAAACTGCATTCCAGGTTTCATCCTCACCTGCAGTATTTGAATATTTAGCATCAAACTGTTCACCCAGGGCAGTAACATAAAATCCAAAGCCATTGATTTTGTCATTATAGGTATCAAAAATTACCCCAACAAAATCATTCACCCCTACCACATCCCTTCCCACAAGTTCCGTAGATATGCTGTCCCTCGTTTTTTCGTGGCAGAAACCAGCTATATAAACAGAAAAATTATCGTAAAGCAGGTATATTACTGTTTTGTTCGACTCCTCTTCAGGCTTTCCTGCATTTGGACGCCACTCAATAAAATCAGTAAAAGGAACTGCCTCTGCCCATGCACTTTCATCTAAAATCCCATCTATTTTAAAATTTCCTGTAGTTTTTTGAGCTTGTTGTTTTTTAGCAGATGCCACCGATTGACAAAAACTTTTCTGTATTGAAAAACAGAAAATTAAAATAGCAATGACCTTGAAGTACATGGAATAGCTTGCAATAAAATTAACGACAATATATTAATCAATAATCTTTACCAATATTAATAAGAAATAAGAAATACAAAAAGTATGATGATATCATTTAATTTTAAGTTAAATATAATTTACTAAAGTTTCGCACAAAGCTTTAAATAAACTAGCTATTAAGCAAATGGAGATCTATTTAATGTTTCCATTTGTAACTGAAAGGGTCAAATATTATAAAAGGCGGGAGTTTTGTCACTGCGAAACATTAATAAATTAGTTTTAAGGAACAAGGTATAGACATTTTATTGGTGATGATGTGGTTTTAAAGCGCCTTAAATATCAATGAACAAGCCCTAAAAATGGGGTTATTATCTTTATTTAATGTTCAGTCTTATTAAGGTGCGTATTCAAGAAAACCTTTGATTAGGACAAAACTACTAATGAAGTACCCGGCAGTCCTAAAAGTTTATTAATTTTACTCTTGATGTTTTTGGCTTCGCCCCTTTAACATCCGCCGGTTCTATTCTCAAGATTATAAATTTTAGCTGTTACATTCTAAACACCCGTGATTTTTATTTATAAATCTTCACCTTTAAATTTTTTTTGGCATATTGCTTTAGTTTTAATTTAATAAATGATTGAGTTTCTTTTTAAGTTAATTAGATTTGGATTAGTAGGGGCAACAGGACTTGTAGTTGATTTTGGTCTAACTTTTTTCTTTAAGGAAAAAGCCAAAATAAACAAATACTTGGCAAATGCCATTGGTTTTTCTGTGGCAGCTTCAACCAATTTCTACATCAATAAAATTTGGACTTTTGAAGACAAGAGTAATTTAATAGTTTCTCAGTTCTTCATGTTTTTTTTTATTGCTTTAGTAGGACTTGGTATCAATCAAGCTATTCTTTATGTGCTGCACCATCACTTCAAACATAATTTTTATATATCAAAATTAGGGGCTACAGTCATTGTATTTTTATGGAATTTTATCATGAATTATTGGCTTACATTTAATCAAGCCTTCTAAACAAGTTTTATCTGTAGCATTTCAAACTAACTTAATGTCTATACCTGTAGAACAGAGAATGGGATTACACAATAAAAACAACCACAAGATTTTTTCTATTTTAATAATACTTTGGATAGTGCAAAGTATAATAACAGCTTATTATACTGAATTATATTCCGATGAGGCTTATTATTGGATGTATTCCCAATTTCTTGATTGGGGTTACTTTGATCATCCTCCAGGTGTAGGAGCAATGATTTGGCTTGGTAGTTTCTTGGGAAAAACTGAATTGGCCGTGAGGATAGTAAATATCTTTATCTGTGCAGGAGCCTTAGTGTTAATGTATATACAGGTAAAGCCTAAAAATCCTCTGCTGTTTGGTTTGACTATTTTTTCTTTTCTGAGTCTTCATATATTAGGGTTTGTGAGCTTACCTGACACTCCTTTTTATTTTTTTGCCATACTTTTCCTAGTCTTTTACAAAAATTTCCTTGAAAAAGAATCTTTAAAGAACCAACTATTGCTAGGTCTTTCCGCTGCATTAATGCTCTACAGTAAATATCATGGCGTTCTCGTAATCCTTTTTGTGATTATGAGCAACCCAAAGCTATTAACCAACTACAGGTTTTATACGGCCGGCTTTATTGGAGTACTGCTTTTTCTTCCACATATCTGGTGGCAGATAAGCCATAAGTTCCCATCATTGCAGTACCACTTGATTGACAGGGGCTCCCAATATAAAATCGGACATACGCTAGAATATATTTTGGGCAATATTCCTTTCCATGGTGGGGTGGTAGCCCTTGCCCTTTTTGTGGCAACTTTTTATTATAGAGCCACTTCCCTATGGGAAAAATCTTTGAAATGGAACTTATATGGAACGCTTGTTTTTTTCTTTTTTATAACTTTTAAAGGGCAACATATTGAGCCTAACTGGACGATTTTTTGCCTTTTCCCATTGTTTTATTTTGGGTATAAGGTAATAGAAACTTCAAAATGGTTGAAAGCTTATTATGTAACTGTCATTATATTCTCAACCTTGCTTTTAGTTGCAAAAATCCATTTGATCCATCCTTTTTTCATTGCTGAAAAAGATAGGGTGTGGGACTTCCATTTAAGTCGAAACTTTGCAAAACAGGCGGAACTTATTGCAGGAGACAGGATTATTGCGGCAAATTCATACCAGTCCGCTTCCTTATTGAACTTTTATACAAATAAAGACTACTTCATTTCTGCCTTAAATATTAATAGCCGGGCGAACCAGTACAGTTTCTGGACATTTGATTCCTTACTCTGCAATACCGATATAGCCTACATTTATGGTGGGGGCCATCTGGGTGGGGAAGCGATTCAGGGCAGGCGTTTTTATATAGAAAATGTAGCCCTTATTGATAATGTTACTTCTTTAAACTACATCCGAATAGTTGAACCAGAAATGCAGGTAACAGATAGTTCCGTTCATATTTCCCTTCATGCAATAAAAAATTATTCAAAAGACTGCACACTTGAAGATGATTTGCACCTAGAAGCCAACATGTATCAGGGTGATACACTTATTGCACAACATCATATTCCTTTTGAAATCGAAAGCCCTGAATCCCTTCCTCAAAAACTGGAATTTAATATTGCAGTAGAACAACCTGAAAGGGTAGAGAAGATTTTGCTCAAACTATATTCGCCTAAACTAGGAGGAAGCAATAATAAGTATGTGGTAATTGATTAGGAAGTTACTTTAAAGTTTGATGTTTGATGTATGATATTGCTTTTATACAAGTTTGGTCCTGAACTTTCTTTTTATAAGTTTTTTATTCAATTCTTATTATATATAGAGATTCATATCTGAACTCCCGTTACCTTAAAATTAATCTTTTAGAAATTATAAAGCCTTTTTCCATAACCTTATCTCATCAATTCCAAATAATAATCCATAAAATTTTATTCAAAATTTAGCCTAAAGGCTTTTACGTAAATCACTTTGTACGATTTTGATCTTTATTGCCCGTTTATGGACAATAGGTTTACCTACATCTTAAATCAACATCAACAATCGATTTTGCAGTAAAAATTAAGGCAATAAACAGGTTTATTTAATATAAAATTTTAAAATAATTAATTGATTCTTATAATATTTTAATTCCCATCACAAGGTAAGGGGTCTTTATTTTTCATTTGCAAATTATTATAAATTCATATAATTTGATTAAAAAAACTGAATTCTGCACCCTTATTTTATGTTCATAAGCTGCAATGGTGCAAGGATATTAATGAATCAGTTTCACTATGGTTATTCAGGAGAAAGAAATATCAAAAGACAAAGAAGCCCAAAAGTTGTGGGTCCCCAAACAAGTTTTGATTACACCTTCGGCTTTGGCAGAACCATGGGGCCAACAGATAATGGACCGTATTACTACTCTAGGATTGCCCGTTCAAATTCTAAAGAATAACAGGGTCACAGGATTAAAAGGTGCGGACGAAAAAGAAACCTATAGAAAAGCTAAAAGTACTCTTGCAATAGTAACAGCCCCACCTGGAGCATTTAAATTACAACCTATACCGCCTTCTGCAGATTATCAATTCCACCTGGCTGAGGGTTGCCCCGCCCACTGCCAGTATTGTTACCTGGCTGGTAGCCTGCAAGGCCCCCCTGTGACTAGGGTGTTTGCCAACCTGCCTGCTATCCTTAACAACCTAAAGGATTATAGAAAAGCTAGACCTACCACCTATGAAGCCAGCTGCTATACAGATCCATTAGGAATTGAGCATTTGACAGGAAGCCTTGCTGAGACAATCCGGTTTTTTGGGGAACAGGAAAATATGGAGTTGAGATGGGTAACAAAATTTGATGGTATAGATGGGCTACTTAACCTCCCTCATAATGGTAAAACACAGCCAAGGATCAGCCTTAATACAAACTTTATAACTAAGAGGTTGGAAGGAGGAACTGCCAATTTAACAGCAAGGTTAAAGGCCATAAGAAAACTTGCACTGCCCAAAAATCAAGGCGGAGGTGGATATAAAATAGGTTTAGTCATCGCTCCAATAATGGCTGTGCCTGATTGGAAACAACAATATTCAGGATTACTTGATGCACTGGAAAAAGCATTGGACTTTCCCTGTTACATCACATTTGAGTTGATCACTCATCGTTTTACCCCGGGTTCAAAAGCCTTGTTACAAGCCTGGTACCCCAATACACATATTGATTTTGAAGAGAAGGACCGATCCATGAAATTCAATAAATTTGGAGGCAAAAAATTTGTTTATAATAAGAATACGATGGGTTTACTGAGGAGCTTTTTTATATCAGAAATAAAATTAAGATTTCCAGATGCAAAAATTTTGTATTGGACATAAGTAATATACTCTGTGAGTAAAATACCACGTCTAGCTTCATTTTTGTCAGGTTCAAGCTTTAGCACTCCAAGCCCGTGCAGGCCTCGTTTCCTTGACACCGCTTCTTTTTATATTAAGGACTTCAGGTAAAAATCAGCCTAAACATATTTATCTTTATAGATAAAGCTATTTAGGACAACTATAATACTCCCCAATCATTAGACCACGAAC
>JALZND010000025.1 GCA_030857845.1 Bacteroidota bacterium
TTATATTTGTAATAAACGCCCTGATAATAATGTTGGTAGATTTTCTATTATCGGGATTTAAAGTTAAAAACTTTTGGTGGGCCTTGGCATTTAGTATTATACTCTCAATTATAAATAGTATACTACCGTGGTTTATATAAAGCTAATTAAGAAAAAGAATATTTATAAAAATTCTAATCATTCACTCAGTTAAGAGACAAGGGTACTACCTTTTACCTCCAATATTTTCAATTCTATACAATATCTGCAAATTCAATAAAATCCACATACCCATAATAATAAAATCGGTCTCTTTTTCAAGTGATTCGGAATAAGAATTACATATTCTACACAAAAAAGGATTTTAATTTCATAAATAGTTTTCCATTTATTTTACCAGAATATAATCCAATGACTTCTTATAATTTTATTATAATTAGCCGGTTAGGATTATTTAGATTAATACGGTTTAGCGACTGCCTTTATGGGGTGGCTCATAAATTAACCTTAAAAATGAACTAAACCTTTCATTTTCCCTGTACATGGGTATACCCGTAACAATACCGACCATCAGGTTTTCAGAAATATCTAACCTCATTTGAGGCCTTAATACCATATCAAAATCATGTGAATGAAATTGTTTATTAATTTCCAGCCCTATAAAATTTCTTGTGCCAGGTATCATATAATGGAAATTTGTATTGAGCTCATAAGAAAACTCAGATCCTGAATGGCCAAAATGGGTTGTGACCATTGGACCTGTATAGATAAGGGTATGAAAATTGTTTCCCCACCTTTTGGCCGCTACAAAAAAAGGATTGTAAACATTTCCTTGCAAAAGCCTATCACCAATACGGTCCAGGTCAGTAAATTCAATTTCGTTGATATAACCCACAGCCAGCGAAGTATTCAGTTTTTCTGAAACCATAAAAGTATACTGGAAAGCTAACTTAAGAGATTCAATCCTGTTTGAAGGTACAGAATTTGTGGCTCTCCCATTGCTCCTGGTATAAAAAGTAAATGGCACTTCTATTTCCAATCCCAACCTATCTATTGGTGCCCATTCATATTCAACCAAAGCTTCATAGCTATCAAAGTTTAACCTATCGGTTAAGCCAAAACCGACATTCCATTCTTTTTCGCCTTTCCTTGCCCCCAAATCCCTGATAAGGTCTATATAAAGGGGTTCGGCATGCAAAATTTTTACAGGCTCTTGCCGCTCTTCCACTTCATATATATATATGGAATCAAGCTTTTGTTTTTCAGGGCCTGAAGTACCTTGCGAATATAATGAGGTACTTAATAAGGTCAAGAATAGCAAGGTGCAAATTCTGAATTTAATCATATTGAAAAAAAATATTCAAAAAATTTACTATTGCATTTAAATTTCGGTGTAAACTTAAAAAGTATAAGCGACATGAAAAGGTAAAAGCTTAAAAGATTTGACCTTAGCTTATAGAAAGTCAAAAAAAAGCTGCCCGATAAACAGGTCAGCTTTTTTATAAAATTTTAAAGCAACATCATACATTCACATGCCGCTCAGCATGATAAGAAGATCGTACCAATGGTCCTGACTCTACATACTTCAAACCCCGCTGTAACCCTACTAATTTATAGGCTTCAAATATATCTGGGTGGATATATTCCGCTACTTCAATATGTAATTTTGTTGGTTGTAGATACTGGCCCAGGGTAAGGATATCAAGTCCATGTGCTACCAAATCATCCATGGCTTTGTGCACTTCATCGGTTTTTTCCCCCAGCCCCAACATTATACCGGACTTTGTTCTTTTACCAAATTCTTTTGTCAGCTTGATTTGGTCCAGGCTTCGTTGATATTTTGCCTGTGGGCGCACCCTTCTGTAGAGGCTTTCTACAGTTTCCATATTATGCGATACCACCTCTTGCCCTGCGCTGATCATCCTGTACAATGCATCCCAATTACCTTTTACATCAGGAATGAGGGTTTCTATTGTTGTTCCGGGGCTTAATCTTTTCACTTCCACTACCGTCTGGTACCATATTTCTGCACCCCTATCTTTAAGTTCATCCCTGTTAACAGAAGTAAGTACTGCATGTTTTACGCCCATCAACTTTATTGCCTCTGCCACACGCAATGGCTCATTTGTATCATATTCAGGAGGCCTGCCGGTAGCAACAGCACAAAAAGAACAACCTCTTGTACAAACATTTCCCAAAATCATGAACGTTGCTGTACCTGCTCCCCAACACTCACCCATATTAGGGCAATTTCCACTTTCACAGATAGTATGAAGTTTATATTCATCAACCAGGCTCCTTACTTTAGCGTATTCTTTTCCAATTGGTAACTTTACCCGCAACCAGTTTGGCTTTTTTTTCCTTTCACCCGATATGATATTTTCAACTTCATGATTTACAGGAAGGATAGGTTTTGTTATAACTGGGAGTTCTATCATTGAATTGAAATTTAATAGGATCATAAAACTTTTTGACCCATTGAAATTTTTAAAGCCATAAACAGCATATCAGAGATTTCCTACAAATTTAACAACTTTAGGGGTCTAAAAATAGTGCGGGAAAAATTATCTTCGGGTACCGTAGAAAAGAGTTACAAATGCAGAAGTATATATAGCTTTGTTCTCCGCCAAAGGAACTAATACAATTTCCTTAGGAAAACCCTCTACCATAAAACCTGCTTCAAAGCCAGTCACATTGTTTTTAAATGTTCCAAATTCGAATATTAAGGAAGATTTTATGTTAGCCCCAAGATTTAACTTTGATTTTCCAATGCCCTGAAAGAATTGACCTGTTCCGAGGATATTCTCTATTGAATGTTCGGAATTAAACGGGTCATACTGTTGGGTATACGGAGGAATATTTGATGGACCAACTTCAACAAAATATGGGGCGACAACACCCAAAGTAGGGCCTCCTGATATATTGGCATTGATTTGTATGCCTTGCTGCGGTGCTTTTTTAAACAGTAAAAACTCCCTGCCATACTGGGCTCTTACAGAATATAAATGGTTGCTTTTGCCAAATGTAAAGATGTTGCCGGTTTTTGTTGAATATGACCTTTGTTCTTTTGGGTGCTTGACATTGACAATTTCAAAGCCAAAGGTTTGAAATTTATTCGGTGTCAGGGCCTTACTATATTTAAGGATTAAACCTCCTATCAATCCGCTATTGGTATGTTTTGTAACACCCCAGATAAATTCGGAGGTATACTCATAATCCTCGGTCTCCTGTGCTGAAGCCGTAAAGGTCAGAAAAGAAAAAAAGAAGATTGTTATTATTATAGATTTTTTAAATATCATTATTGAAGCAAACTCAATTGTATATAAATGTATACATTTGCTAATGTAACGCAAAAGTTTTCTATATAGTTTTATGGCTTCAATTAATTCTGAATACAGGGGTGAGCTCCGCACAAATTCCATTCATACGCTGTCTGGCAATGAAATAATAACAGATGCCCCTATCGACAATAATGGAAAAGGAGAAGCATTTTCCCCCACTGACCTGGTGTGTACAGCACTCTGCACCTGTATGCTTACAATTATGGGCATTGTTGCACGAAAAGAAGATTTAGAGCTGTCAGGACTACGAGCCAGTATCACAAAAATCATGGCTGATAGCCCCAGAAAGATAAGCGAAATACACATTGATTTCGTTTGGGA
The DNA here is from genome assembly GCA_030857845.1 of Bacteroidota bacterium. Classification (GTDB taxonomy): domain Bacteria; phylum Bacteroidota; class Bacteroidia; order Cytophagales; family Cyclobacteriaceae; genus JALZND01. Next base: position 3,642 of record JALZND010000025.1, read on the forward strand.
AAAACCAACCGGAACCCCCCAACAAAAACAAAAACTCAAAAGTGCAGCACTATCCTGCCCTGTGGCCTTAAGTATCAACCCCTCAATATACCAGAAAATCACTTTTAGCTTTTAATTAATTTTCTTACTATAAAATATATATAGAATATTAATTAGGGCTATATTTTATAGATCCCAATATTATTCTTATAGGAGTCCTGTTTGTTTTTTTATTTGAGTCCTATTATCCTATTGGAGAAAATATTAATTCGGTCAATTCAGGCTTTCAATCAATTAAAATGATTATGCATTGCTAACCTGAAGCCTTCTTTTAATTTCCTGATAAGAAATTTCCATATGGCTTGCATTGTACACACATACACCTTTATAAATCATAAGTAGTTGTGGTGATTCATGCTCGACGTTATAATCCTGTGCGATTTTTGTAGATAATGGTCTAAAGGCTATAATATCCAGGTAATAAGGGTTGATAGAATTGACTTCCTGCTCATTCCATGAACGTTTCATCCTGTCCAATGCCATAGCGCTAATCGAACATCTGGTGCTATGTTTGAAAATAATAACTGGATTTTGAAAGGATTCTTCATTTAGGGACATTAAATTCTCTTCTTTAATTATTTTATTCCATTGCATACAACAGGATTTTGTTTTAATGATTTATTTGTAAACTTCAAGAAAAAAGTTAAAGTTCCCTAACTTTCAATACCAGATGGTGCTTTCCTTTTTATCATGACGTGGTTTTTTCTCTTTTTGTTTTACTGACTTTGGTTGATCAGAATCATAATTGTTTCTAAACCACCACAGGCTTTTCTTTCTCTTTTTTTCCTTTTTATTTATGTTATTGATGTTTTTTGCATTTTTATAGGCAGCACTAGGGTGCATATCTTTTGTAGCTTTTGCCAAAACGATATTTCCTTGATAATTATGTGCTTTTTGAGAAAGCTTTTTATAATACGAAGCTCGTGATTTTAGAGACCTCGAAACCAAATCACCTACATGCAAAGTGCCTTTACCTTTAAAGCCTCTATCTTTCTGCTTAATATGACCTTCGAACTGATGAGCTTTAGCAGATAAATTTTTATAATTTTTATTTTTGGATTTTAAAGATTGTGATTTAAGGCTACCTTTATAAATAGAACCTTTGGGTATAATGTCTTTGTTTTTTATTTTAATATTCCCCTGATATTCGTTTACAATAGAAGATAAAATCTTAAAATCTTCTGCCTTTGATTTAGCGGATTTTGATTTCAGGGAACCTGAATATAATGAACCTTTGAAATTATTTGACTTAGGAATAACTTTTAGGTTCCCCTGATACTGGTTCATTATAGATGAATTGACTTTCGCCTCTTCAATTTTTGATTTTCGGGAAGGAGTTTTAATATCACCCTGGTAAACAGATCCTTTCACTATATTAGACTTTTTTACTGCCTTAAGGTTTCCTTGATGTTGGTGCATAATTGAAGATTTTATTTTTGCATCTTCAATTTTTGCTTTTTGTGAGGTTGCTTTTTCCGATCCAGGAAAGACTGATCCTTTCACGGAATTGCCTTTATCAGGTGCTTTCAAATCACCTTGATGTTGATGCATCAAAGAAGATTTAATTTTGGCATCCTCGGATTTTGCCTTCTTCGATTTTGCCTTGAGCTTTCCTGGAGATTTTGTGCCCGGATCAGATTTAGTGGAATTTGAATATGGCTCATAATCATCAATGCTTTTTTGGCTTCCTCTATTTAGGTCGACAGGTACATTTTTGTCCTTGATGGGTTGGTTTCCTGTCCATTTTTGACCCTTCTGTGATGATTTAACCTGCTCCCTTGGCTTGTCTTTACCTTGATAATCTACACCTTTAGCACTTGAAGGTTGGTTTTTCTTAACTTTTTTCTGGTTTATGATCTTTTGCTTTTCTTCACTATTTGGACTTGACCGGGATTTATCCTTATTTACCACAAAAGGGCTGGATCCTGTTCTTATGTTGGTTGGTTCATTGTTTACATTGGCTTCACCTTTGTTGCTTTTTGAACGGACCTTTCCTGAACTTTCCTTTTTTTTCTGCTTAACTGTTTCAAGTTTTTTGCCCGCTTTTTTTGTTTGAGCCATAGCTTTAAAACCAGAAAAGGACATTAATATCAGCAATAAGGCAATGAAAGACACCTTCTTAAATAATTGGAATTTAAGACCTATCAAGTACAGGTGAATTTTAACCGTCTCTTTCAAAAATATATTATTACTGCTGGCATTGAGATTATAAAAGTACAATAGCTTTCTTAAACAAAAAGATTATAATCTTAATAATCCTTACTTCATCATAACCATTAAAGGATTATATTATTATCCTTAAAATTCCAATAAATCTTTTAGTTTTTGTTTAAAGCGATTTTTTGGAAGAAAATTTTGTTCCAAGGCAGGTGCAAAAGGAACAGCTGTGTCAAGGCTGGCTTCCCGCATAACAGGGGCATCAAGTATGGTAAAACAATTTTCAGCGATCCAGGCTGCAATTTCCCCACCTATTCCACCGGTCAAACAATCTTCATGAAGAATAATCACTTTGCCCGTTTTTGTCACAGTATCCTTTACAGCTTCTTTGTCCCAAGGCAAAAGACTGCGCAAATCAAGGATATCGGCTTTAATTTCGGGCAGTTCTTTTAATATTTCTATAGCCCAATGAACCCCCATGCCATAAGTAATTATAGAAACATCAAAGCCTTCTTCAACTAATTTTGCCTTTCCTATTTCAACAGTATAATAATCTTCGGGTATGGGTGCAGCGATGGAGCGATAGAGCATTTTATGCTCAAAATACATTACGGGATTGGGGTCTTCAATAGCTGCGTTCAGCAAACCTTTTGCATCATAAGGATTGGAAGGATAAACCACTTTAAGGCCAGGGGTATGAAAAAACCAAGCTTCATTTGATTGGGAATGAAAAGGACCTGCAGCCACACCTGCTCCTGTAGGCATCCTGATTACCACTGAAGCATTTTGCTGCCATCTGTAATATGATTTTGCAAGGTTGTTGACAATTTGGTTGAAGCCACAAGTCACAAAATCAGCAAACTGCATTTCTATGATGGATCTATGGCCCATTATAGACAAACCAAAGCCTATACCAATTATTGCAGATTCGCATAATGGGGTATTCCTTATCCTTTCTTTTCCAAACTTTTCTACAAAGCCTTCGCTTACTTTAAAAACTCCACCATATTCAGCTATATCCTGCCCCATCAGGATCAATTCAGGATATCGCTCCAGACTTTGCTTTATGGCATCTGAAATGGCATCCACATACCTTCGTTCGATTGTTGTGCCTGATTTAGGCATAACAACCTCCTGGACATAAGGAGCATACATATCCTTAAGTTCTTTATCAAGGTTGGCAACAGGGGCAGGCTCATCAAATGCTTTTTTTAACCCGTTTTCAATATCGGCTTTTATTTTAGTTCGGATCTGTTTTATGTTTTTCTGGTCCAGGACACCAATATTTAAAAGGTATTCTTCATAATTTTGGACTGGGTCTTTTTTTGCCCATTTTCTCATAAGCTCTTCGGGCACATACTTCGTTCCTGATGCTTCTTCATGGCCCCGCATCCTAAAAGTAAGTGCTTCTATCAATACAGGCCTTGGGTTTTTCCTTACATTATTAGCAGTTTGCCTTATGGTATCATAAACCTCCAATACATTGTTGCCATCTATTTTTATTGCGTCTATTCCAAATCCGGGACCTTTGTCAACAAAATCTTTAAATTTAAATTGTTCGTGGCTTGGGGTAGAAAGCCCATAACCATTATTTTCAATGACAAAAATTACAGGAAGGTCCCACACTGCCGCTACATTTATGGCCTCGTGAAAATCACCTTCGCTTGATCCTCCGTCGCCAGAAAATACAAGGGTAGCTTTTTGATCTTTGGAAAGGACATTTGCCAAAGCAATACCATCTGCTACGGCAAGCTGAGGCCCAAGGTGTGAAATCATCCCAACAAGATGGTATTCGTTTGTTCCGAAATGAAAAGACCTGTCGCGTCCTTGAGTAAACCCGGAAATTTTCCCTTGAAATTGTGCGAAAAGCCTTTCATAAGGAACATTCCTACAGGTAAATACCCCTAAGTTCCTATGCATTGGTAAAATATACTCGTCTTGTTCAAGTGCCAAAGTTGAACCCACAGAAATAGCTTCCTGGCCAATGCCTGAAAACCACTTACTGATTTTCCCTTGCCTTAACAATATCAGCATTCGTTCTTCTATCATCCTTGGCCGGAGCAAACCCTCATAAAGGGAAATCAGGCAATCATCACTGTATTCTTTCCTGTTAAAATTCATTTTATAATATTTTGATCATCAACAAGCATAGGATATATCATTTCCATTTTCAAAAGTTTTATTTTCTCATTGATGTGCACATGAAGAAATTCCCAAAATATGGCTGTTTTCAAATATATGTAAATATTATCTGATTAATGGAAAACCAAATATTAGATATATTTTGTTGCATTACTTAATATGAAGAGAAATAATTTAATTCAATACAAAAAACCAGAACAATCCATATTTTTGTAATACTTTAAAGCAATATGATTGAATACAAGAAATTTTCACTTGAGAATGGCCTCCGGGTTTTAGTGCACGAAGACAATGCTACACCTCTTGCTGCAGTCAATATCCTTTACAATGTAGGTTCACGGGACGAAGACGAGCAAAAAACAGGATTTGCCCATTTATTTGAGCACCTAATGTTTGGAGGTTCACAAAATATAAGCTCTTATGATACACCTTTACAATTGGTGGGTGGTGAAAACAATGCTTTTACAAGCCCTGACATTACCAATTACTATATTACTCTTCCTGCTATCAATTTAGAAACTGCCTTTTGGCTTGAGTCAGACAGGATGCTGAGCCTGTCGTTTGATCCTCAAGTGCTTGAAGTACAAAGAAAAGTAGTTATAGAAGAGTTTAAACAACGCTATTTAAACCAGCCATATGGCGATGTTTGGCTGCACCTAAAGCCTGCTGCCTATCAAGTTCATCCATATAAATGGAACACTATTGGCAAAGAAATTTCTCATATAGAAAATGCCACCATGGAAGATGTAAAATCTTTTTTCTATAAATTTTACAGGCCCAACAATGCTATAATGGTGGTAGCAGGCAATGTAAATTATGACCTAGTCAAAGAGTATGTTGAAAAATGGTTTGGTGATATACCTGCTGGCCCTGCATTAAATAGAAACCTTCCGAAAGAACCAAAACAACAAGAGAAAAAATTTATCGAGATATCGGGTAAAGTACCTCTGGATGCACTTTACAAAGTTTTTCATATTCCTGGCAGGGCAGATGAAAATTACCATGCTGCTGACCTTGTAAGTGATGTGCTTGGAAGGAGCAATTCGTCCCGGCTGCATGAAATTCTTGTAAAAGAAAAAAAGATTTTTAATGATATAAATGCCTATTTAACAGGTTCTGCAGACCCAGGCTTGATGGTTATCAGTGGAAAAGTAAACAAGGGCATTTCCCTTGAAACCGCAGACAAAGCCGTAGAGTCAATACTTCTGGAACTACAGGAAAACCCACTTGATAAAGAGGAGTTGGAAAAAGTAAAAAACCAGGCAGAGACTACGCTCATCTTTGGTGAGGTAGAATTTTTAAACAGGGCAATGAGCCTGGCGTATTATGCTTTTTTAGGTGATGCAGCATTAATAAATCAAGAGTCGACAAAAATCCAGAAAGTAACTGCTGAGGATTTTCAAGCTTCAGCCAAGGAAATTCTAAGGCCCGAAAACAGTACAACATTATATTATAGGGCTGTGCAGTAACAATGCTTGATAAGCCTTTTTCTTTAGGAGTATTGATTTACTAGCCGTTTTCTTATCATCAAATAATTGATAATTTATGAATATCAGGGTGGGTTTTGGATATGATGTGCACCAACTTAAAGAAGGGGTAGATTTTTGGCTTGGGGGCATAAAAATTACACACTCCCATGGGGCAGTGGGACATTCGGATGCTGATGTTTTGATCCATGTTATTTGCGATGCGCTGCTTGGTGCTGCAAATTTACGCGATATCGGATATCATTTTTCAGACAAAGATCCTCAATTTAAAGGTATAGACAGCAAAATCCTTTTAAGGGAAGTTGTGGCATTGCTCCATAGCAAAGGGTTTGATATTGGCAATATTGATTCTACCATTTGTTTGCAAATACCCAAAATCAATCCACATGTGGAGGAAATGAAGATTGTGCTTTCAGAAGTAATTGGAATAAATAAAGAAGATATTTCGATTAAAGCCACTACCACGGAGAAGCTTGGTTTTGTTGGAAGGGAGGAAGGGATTTCAGCATATGCCACAGTGCTTATTTATAAGGAAAAATAATATTTCAATCTCAACAAAGGAAATGTGCCCGATATAAAACTAATTGAAACTGAAGACGGATCTCACAGCATTTACCTTCCGGAACTAAAAGAGACCTATCATTCTTTTCATGGGGCTATCGCAGAATCAGTGTACATCTATATTACACAAGGTTTCAAACGCCTGCTTGATAAAGGCAAAGTTGCACAGGTTAAAAAAATTAATATACTTGAAGTGGGCTTTGGAACAGGGTTGAATATTTTGCTTACCATTGAAGAAGCATACAATAAACATTTGAGTGTAGAAATTACTACATTAGAACCCTATCCTTTACCTTCCGCTATCATTCAAAAATTAAACTATCCAAAAATATTAGGTGCAAAAAACCCTAATTTCAACTATCAGGAATATTTTCACCAAATCCATGAAGCCCCTTGGGATGTAAGTGCCAGGATTTCTGAACAGATAGTATTGAACAAGAGAAAAATTAAAATCCAGGATTTTGAGGAAAAAGAAGCTATTATTGATTTAGTTTATTTTGATGCATTTGCTCCTTCTAAACAGCCTGAAATGTGGCAACCTAAAATTTTCGATAAACTGTTTAAGGCACTCACACCGGAAGGGATCCTTGTGACGTATTGTGCTCAAGGTCAATTCAAACGCAACCTAAAAGATGCTGGTTTCCAGGTTTACACCCTACAAGGCCCGCCAGGAAAAAAAGAGATGGTCAGGGCAACTAAACCAAATTAACCCTATCAAAGGCATAAAAATGGTCAGGAGTGGCACAATAGTCCAGCGGTATGTCATTTTCATGGAACCCATCTATTTCAGGCACGGGCTCAAATAAAGACAATCCCACCTTGATAGCCTGGAGTGGTATCTTTGAGAGAAACCTGTCATAAAAGCCTTTACCATATCCTACCCTATTGCCATTCAAGTCAAAGATTACCAAAGGGACAAACACCAGGTCAAAGTTATTGTTGTGGTATTCTTCCCCTCCATCTGGTTCAGGTATTCCATATTGATTTTCAACCAATATAGTATCTTCCCTATAAAGGAAGTGCTTCATCTCGGTAAGTTCAAAATCACTTTTCGAAATGACAATTTTCATGAAGTTGTAATTCTTCCTGACTTCCATTAAAAATGACCAGATGTTGATCTCGTTGTTTTTTAATATTGGAAGAAAAGTATGGATGACATTATAATTTTTGAAATTTATATTATTGAACAGGTTTGTCAGGATTTGTTCATTCTTTTTTAGCAGCTCTTCTTGTTTAAGCTGTTTTCTTTTTTCAAGATATATTTTACGAAGAATATTCTTATTCATTTTCAACTAAAACATGGAACCTAAAGTCAAATGGATCAAAATTATCTAAAAAATATTTAATTATCGATGGGTTATTAATATAAAAGTTAAGAAAATTATCAGTTCTTTCCTGGAGGCCGTTGTCAGGAAACAGCTTTTCTTTCGTGGTTTCTATTTGTTTTATGGCTACTTCCTGATTTTGCTCCTCTGCTTTTCGCAACCTTTTTGCAATATTTTCAATCCCTTTAATTGTCTTGTTATTTTCTGCCCCTACAACACCTTCCAGGCTTTGGTCTACCATCAAAGCCTTGTGCAATATGGATAGATATACCTGCTTTAACACCTCCTGCTCTTTATCAAGCTCTAAGCTGTTAGATGAATTTTCAGATAAATATTTATTTTTTAATGATTGAAGGTCAAGGAAAAGATCATGAACATGAAGGTTAAGCTTCTTGATCTTTTTATGCAAGGTTTTATTGACAATCATCCCAAAATTTCTGGGCATAAGGACTGGAAAATCAATTTTAAAAAATTCAAAAACCTGATGTAACTGAAGCCAATATGCAATTTCGGCAGGCCCTCCAATATACGCCAGGTTAGGAAGGACCATTTCCTGGTAAAGTGGCCTCAACACAACGTTTGGACTAAATATTTCAGGCGAATCTTCAAGGAGCCCTAAGATTTCTGTTTCAGAAAACTGTAGTCCGGTATTGAGGACTTTATAACTTCCATCTAAAACAATCCTTTCCCTTAGGCCTTCAGCCATATAAAAAAGATTGATGTCGCGAGGTGACACCTGTTCTTTAAAACCTTGTTCCGAGAGTTCAGAAGATGTTCTTGCTACAATCTTTCCTGTATTTTGCGATAGAAGCTCATCCTTAATAATTGGAACAAATAATTTTTTAAGTTTAGCATTGTCAGCGTCAATTATTACCAGGCCCTGGTCGCCAAAAAGATCGTTTACAATGTACCGGGTAGCTTCTGTAAGGGTTGCATGCTGAAGATATGCCCTTTCAAAAAGTTCAATTTTCTCTGGCAATTCATCCAGTACAGTCTTGATACCTTCAGGATTAAACTTCCCCACAGGTCCTTTTTGATGGGTTTCCCAAGTATATTTTTTGCCAAATAAATTAAAATGGTTGATTTCTGCAAAATCATGATCTTCACTGGCCATCCAATAAACCGGGACAAAGTTATATTCCGGATAAGCAGTTTTAAGTCTTTTAGCTGTAAGGATGCATGTAACGATTTTATATATAAAATACATCGGACCAGTAAAAATATTCAGTTGATGCCCGGTGGTCACGGTAAAGGTTTTTTCAGAAGCCAGACCTTCCAGATTTTCTTTTACAGCTTGTGAAATTTCAAGGGAATTATATTGCTCTTTTAGTACTTCAACCAATATTGCCCGATTATGGGAGCTGAAATTCTTGGATTCAATTATTTTTTTAAAATTTTCCTTGATAGGAAAAGTATTATAAAATTTTTTGAGCCTTTGGTCTTCCTTAAGATAATCTAAAAAAATAGGAGAGAATGTTCCCGTCTCTCCCAGATCTATTTTTGTTATTTTCATTGTACGTTGAATGTCCTGATTTAAGGCTGATTTCGGCTCTAAATTGCGGAATTAATTTATGAACTTATTATTAAAAATATAACAAAGATAGTGTATATGTTTTTTCAAATTGCGCCAAGGGCCGAAGCCTCGATATTTTCTACAGTTCCATATAGGTCAAATTCGGTAGCGTCGATAATCCGGACATCAACAAAATCCCCAATCCTTAAATAATTATTTTTGGCATCAATCAGCACTTCATTATCAACTTCGGGGGAATCATATTCCGTCCTTCCCACATAATTTCCACTTTCCTTCCTGTCTATCAATACCTTAAAAGTTTTACCGACCTTTTTTTGGTTCAGTTCAAGGGAAATTTCTTCCTGCAATGCCATAATATGGTTGGCACGCTCTTGTTTTATTTCATCCGGCACATTGTCGGCCATGCCATAAGCATGGGTATGCTCTTCATGAGAATAGGTAAAAATACCAAGCCTCTCGAACTTTGCATTTTTTACAAATGAAACCATTTCTTCAAAATCTTCTTCTGTTTCTCCAGCATGGCCGGCAATCAAAGTAGTACGAATTGCTATGTCCGGAACTATTGTACGGATATTTGCCAACAAATCTTCTGTTTTTTCCCTGGTGATGCCCCTTCGCATTAACTGCAACATTCTGGTAGCGCCATGCTGCAATGGCATGTCCAAATAATTGCAAACATTCTTCCGCTCTGCCATTACATCCAGCACATCCATAGGAAACCCAGCAGGAAAAGCATAATGCAACCTAATCCATTCAATACCCTCCACATCCGATAAGTGTTTTATCAAATCTGCCAATTGACGTTTTTTGTAAATATCTATTCCATAGTAGGTAAGGTCCTGTGCTATGAGCAGTAATTCTTTTGTGCCATTTCGGGTGAGAGACCTGGCCTCTTTCAAAATTTCTTCTATGGGCCTCGACACATGCTTTCCACGCATAATAGGGATGGCACAAAAAGAACATGGCCTATCACAGCCTTCGGCAATTTTTAAATAAGAATAATGCCTGGAGGTGGTGGTGATCCTTTCCCCTACCAATTCATGTTTAAAATCTGCATTGAACTTTTTGAGGAGCAAAGGAAGCTCCATAGTTCCAAAATATGCATCCACTGCCGGTATTTCTTGCTCAAGGTCTTCTTTATAGCGTTGAGATAAACATCCTGTTACATAAAGTTTTTCGATTTCACCTCTTCCTTTTGCATCGGCATAGCGCAAAATGGTATCAATCGATTCTTGTTTGGCATTATCAATAAAACCACAAGTGTTAATAATTATGATATTGGCATCGTCTTTTTTTGACTCATGCTTTACATGGATACCATTTCCTTGCAGCTGTGTCATCATTACTTCAGAATCTACCAAATTTTTGGAGCATCCGAGGGTAATAATATTTACTTTATCTTTATGTAATCCTTTTGTTTTCAAATCTCAAATAATAAAATGCAACGCAAAATTAATAAAAATAAATAACAATAATTTTTCCACTATCATTCCAGTTGTACATATAGGAAAATTTTATTGTAAAACTAATTCCCATAACCACTTCCGGCTAAATTTTAAATTTATAATTTTACAAAATAAATATGTACAGGCTATGAAAGGTTGCCTATCTTTGTCATTGTTTTTTTTAATCTTCTCGCTGCCGGGTTGCAACGAAGAAAATTGCCTATCAAATAATTCTTCTGAAGTTATAATAAATTTTGTGGATAGTACAGGTGCAACAGCTGTACAACGATTCGACCTTATTAATGCCGTTGGTTTTTCTGAAAATATTCGTTATTCACAAAGCAATGTAGGTTCTACTTTTATACTTCCTGTAAATCCCCATGACGATAAGACAATTTATAGGTTTATAACGGAAGATGTTATTGATACACTTTCATTTACCTATAGCAGAACACCCCGTGTGCTTTCCTCTGAATGCCCCTATGAGATACAATATCAAAATTTAAATGTAATAGATGAAGAAACAACCTTACGGTATGAATTAGGAAAAAATGAACTTACAAATACAAATGTTTCGAATATTACGATATACAGGTAGCTTGTTGGCGGTAATTTTTATTTGCCATAGCTCCTTTGCTCAAAACAAGTTCATGCCCTCGGCAGTCCGTACTGGTATAGACTTAACCGGTATAGGTTATAGTATTTTCGGAAAAGAACACAGGCACTACGAGCTGAACAATGATCTTCAATTCGGGAAATATTTCTTCGCCTTTGATTTAGGAACAAGCAGAAGGCTTTTTCATAGGGAAGTAATTAATGAAGAATTCATCTATCAATATAAAGGCGCGTTTTTCCGCCTTGGATTAGATTATAATTTCATACCCAATGATCCTGATAATAATGTTATTTTTTTTGGACTAAGGTATGGCAGGGCATTTTTTAGCGATAGAATGCAGTTTACTTATGACGATAACAGGTTTGGTCCGATGCAAGATTACTTTTATGAAAACAATGACCTTACAGCAAGATGGATAGAAGCCAACGCAGGTATGAAAATTAAGGTTTGGAATCAATTATTTCTGGGGTATACTTTGAGGTTAAAATTTGCAGCTAAAATTAAAGGTGAAACCAATTTAGATGCTTATGAAATACCAGGCTTTGGAAAATCTGCAAAAAGTTCTGCATTCGGCTTTAATTACCATTTATTTTATAGGTTTCCGTTCTAATAATTATGCACATATTTTTAGGTAAAAAAAAAGATTGATGGATTTGAATTATCAAGCCCATCAATCTTCTTATTTCAACCTGCAAACCTACAGGGAAAATTTAATTATAATACTAAACCCTATTTAAAAGCCCGATTACAAGCAATACCACACCTATAGCTGCAACAATTGCACCTATAATACCTAAGCCGCTTGGCGCAAGCAATACTCCCAAAAGGATACCAGCCAATATTAGGACTATACCTGTAATAAGTCCTCCCCTTTGTTGTACTTTATTTGCATCTTCAAGGTTGTTAATATCTTTGATATCATTTTCTTTAAGGATTTTATCTGCTTTTTTCATGGCTTTTTTCACCATCATTTTTTCTGCAAAGCTTAAAGCAACTGGTTCATTAGTTACTTCTGCATTGTTAAT
>JALZND010000250.1 GCA_030857845.1 Bacteroidota bacterium
CGAGCTGGGCGGAAAGGCAGAGAACGGTCAAGAACAATGGAAAATTGTCCGGAGATAGGGAAAAAAGGTTAATTGACATTGGGTTTGTATTTAATTTTAAAAAAGCAAAAGAAAAGGCCTGGCAGGAAAAATACCTCCAGTTAATCGAATTTAAAAAAGAATATGGCCATTGTTTTGTGCCCGTAAACTGGAAAGCAAATAAGTCCCTGGGGTGCTGGATTGCCACCCAAAGAGGCCAGGAAGAGAAGGGAAAACTGGATGCCGAAAAAAAAGCTATTCTGGACAGGTTGGGCTTTGTATGGAGGGGGGAAACAAAAGACAAATTAGATGACATATACCAAAACCAATGGCAGGAAAACTATAGAAAGCTACAGGCATATAACAAAAAATGGGGCACCTGCCAGGTTTCGCTAAAAATAGACCCTGCACTACAACGCTGGACCAGTTTGCAAAGGCGGCTATTCACTTTGGACAAGCTTTCGCCCATTAGGATTTCAAAGCTTGATAAGCTGGGGTTTCCCTGGGACATTAATGAAGCCTATTGGATAAAAATGTATGGGGCATTGTTAAGGTTCCATTATAGTTTTGGCCATACCCAGGTACCGTGGGACAAGAACCCACAATTGGCTGCCTGGGTAAACAGGTTAAAAACAAACAGGCATACATTAGATGGCCATAAAATAAAACTCCTTGATGCAATTGGTTTCGATTGGGAAATAAAGGAAAGGGTTATTGTCCGTTGGGAAGAGATGTACGGCCGTCTTATAGAGTTCAATATGAAGCACGGGCATACAAGGGTACCGGTACAATGGGAAGAGTACCCTAAACTGGGAAAGTGGGCCAGCAGGATGCGGTATGAAAAAATGAATTTGTCCTGGGAAAGGATCGATCTTTTGGATAGGATCAATTTTGACTGGGGCGATAAAAGTATTGTTGTTCAACAGTATCGAAAAACTGCCTAAATGTTTAGTGTTTTAAAGATCAATATGCACCCGTACTTTTAAGCTGCTCTTTCTTCACTGGAAGGATTTTGGATTATAAATATAAGGAGGATTTACCTTAAAAGGAATTAACTTTTCATTTTATGATAGAATAATGGAATTATACACTGCTATAAGGATCATCCGCATTGCATTATTGAAGGAAAACTTTTGCCCGTATTGAGCAACAGAAGATGAATGAGTACCTCAAAGAAATACCTGAACGCTGCGACATCCAAAAGAAGATCACCTTCAATACTTCAAGGCACTTACGTTACTTTACCAAAGGAGTACCTATTGAAACCGTTAGCAAGATGCTCGGCCATAAACCCTGCTGACAACCCAGCAATATGCGAAGGTATTGGATAAGAAGGTGAGCGAGGATATGGGAATGCTGAGGAGGAAATTTAAAAGTAGAATTTCATGTATGAAGGGTGTTTTTTTTGCGTTTTTGTAAAGCATATTACTCCCTAAATGATGATAAGATAAGGGGCTTTTATTGCCCCTTAATTATTTCGGTCGGTCAGGATATTCCTGAGACGAAAAAGCTCCGTTAAAACATGCCGTCAATAAATTAATAAACGAGGTAGGCATACTTGGTGTAATCGAATTTCATTTTCTGGTATATAGTTTATATTGCTCTTTTATACTTTTAACAATCTAAAATCTTGTGATTTCTTACTCTTTTTCTTTAAAAGCCCAAATATAGCTATAGCTGCCCATGCAGCATTTATAAATACGGCGGCCCATACCTCGTAATAAGCAGTATTTAATACCAAAAGAACCCCCCCAAAAATATTAAACAGGTGATACTTGTTGGCATCAGAAGACCATTTGCCATTTACGAGATAAAAATAAGATATCAGGAATAATCCAGCTCCAATCCAACCAAATACTTCAAAAATAATTTCAGTAATTTTCACACTTAGTTTTCCTTAAAAATCCAGCGATTAAGGGTATTTTCTTGCGTTTCCAGAACTACTTTCATGAATTTTTTTTCTCTAAATTGCTGTATCTGACGTGCAGACAGTGTATGCGTGTAATTATTATTCGTAGTTACGATTTCATCCAGCAGTTCATAGTGGTCTGCTGTTCCGGTTTTAAAACCGTTTGTAAAACTGACCAAGACCTTGGCTTTCGCCGCAGTATCATTAAGTAATTTCCAGTTCAATATCAATGCATTTCCGACTATACTTGCCCGTAAACTATCTGCTGCAACATTGCCAATAAACGACGTGCCGTCCATTTCATATTTCACTTCTTGGGGTAATGCAATATCCATAAAATGGAGTATGGATGGGGTGATATCTAAAATAGACATGTTACCTGAAGTAAATCTGTTGTTAAGCGCCCCTTGATTGGTGACCAGCCAGGTAAGGCGCTCCCGATCTGTCTGCCCTCCGTGATCTTTGCCTGTTTCGGCATCTCTGCCGTGATCTGTCGTGACAACAATCATCCACTCTTCCCCCAGCGCAATCCGCTTTTCAACGGCTTCCCAAATCTTCCCAATTTGTTGGTCAGCATTTTCCACGGATTTGTAAAAATAGTCGCTATCGCCTAAGCCATGCCCTACGTCATCGGGATATTCAAGATATACCCACGACAAATCTGGTCCATTATTTGAAATATAGTCAGCGGCTTCCTCTACCACCAGGCTATCGATTTTGGCAATATAATTTCGAAGAGGATCATGAGGAAACCTCACTGTATCTTTTTCAAATCCGTCAAAAGCATAATCAATTTTAAAACCTCCTGCATCTTTTGCTCCTTCACCAACAAGGATTGTACGGTTATCTTCCCAGGTAGAAAAAATAGCCGTTTTCGCATCGGGATTTCCGGTCTCGATCAAACGAAAAATATTCCAGTAATTATAATTGGGCTCCTGATTATAGTTATCCCAAACATTGTGTTTATTTGCCCAGGTTGCGGTGAGCAAATCCATGTAACCGGGAGCAGAGATTGTAGGAGTTTCATTATAGCTACCTTTTTCTCCGCCTACAAAAATTCGTGCGTATCCACCTTTTTGGGAAATATTGTCCAGATGAGGTGTACTTACTTTTTCTACAACATCAGCAGGAATACCGTCTACTATAATAAAGATCGCTTTTTTATCAGCTTTATACTCTTCTACAATTGATGTTTTATGCTGTTCATGCTGTCTTTCTGGTGCACAACCAATCAAAGATAAAATGGAATGAAAGATGATCAGATTTAAAAATCTCATAAAAATATTTTACTTGGTACAAACCAAAAATTTATCTATTTATCCCACCAAACACGGCTATTGATATTGTCACCTCCAATACGCTCGGAAGCTTTTTTGTAATTATTTCCGTTAACAGATTGCTCAAGCGATGGATACAGTATTCTTACAGGAACCTTATTATTGTTGATATTTCCCGGACCAGCTTTAATAAATGAAGGCTTCCCTGTCCGCTTCCAGTCAAACCAGGCCTCTGTTCCTGTGTGGTACAGAGCCAGCCATTTTTGCTCAAAGAGTTGTTCTTCATCATTCTCGTCATATGCAGCTTTACCTGTGAGAAAATCTGCAGGCATTTCTACTCCCCACTGATCGAATGATGCCGTTACGCCAGCATCATAGTAGCTTTTAGCATCTCCACTAATGAGATTTCTGGCAACAGCTTCGGCCATTATGAAGTTGACTTCGCTAAAGGTGATGAATATGGATTTGATTTTAGAAGTCTCATAAAAGTAAGAAGAGTCGCGAGCAGAAAAATCTTTGGCCCTGCCAATATCTCCCAGGTTTTGGCCAGGAACTACACCATTATATTCATAAGTACCATCTTCATTGGCTTTGAGGTCAAGCCATTCCACAAGTCTGGGGTCGTCATTTTTTTTCAATGTGTTTACAAAATGAGATGTTGGCATTGCAATAAAATAGCCATACTCACGGTTCCTTCCTCTGGAATAAGGAGAGAGATTCGGAGTGGTACCTGAATACGTGTAAATTGCATCGTCCAGCGTACTATCGAAAATAGGGAATTTTGTAAGGTTTTCCACAATTTCCGTAAGTTCAGTACTAACATCCCGTACGTTTGAAGTTCTCATCAACAATCTTAATCGAAGCGAATTGCCAAATTTTTTCCATTTAAGCATATTGCCTTTATAAAGTATGTCCCCTTGAATCGGTTCTTCTGTATTGATCAAGTCATTGGCAGTTACTAATTTTTCTAATATGCCTGAGTAAATTAATTCCTGCGAATCATAAACAGGAGAAATAATTCCGTTCTCCGCTTGGTTTGCCTCAGTGTAAGGCACATCTCCATAGGCATCTGTAAGCATACTAAAACAATAAGCTTCTAAAATAAGGGCTACTGCTTCATAATTAGGTTCACTGTTTTCCTGGCCGTAAATTTTAATGTCTTTTATATCCTGCAGGTAATCATACAGTTGCCAGAAACTTCCGTCGGCTGCCCAGCGATAAATATCGAAATCGTTATACTCATAGTTGGCGGCGTATTGCGACACAATATCGCCGAACCCATAGCTTTGATTAACAGAAAAGTCTGCAAGATTAAAAATTACTGATGGTAGTAGTAAATCGGGCGTGACAGACACAGGCTGATTCTTATTAATATTGAGCGCCTCAAAATCATCGGTACAGGCAAACCCCAACAACGAAAGCGAAACCATGATGAATATCTTTTTCATTTTTTTAGAAATTTAAATTGATTTTGAAACCATAAGATTTAGTAGAGGGCAGTTGGGTAACTTCAAAGCCAGGCAAAAGCGTGCCGCCATTTAAGGCTTGTGCTTCAGGATCAATATTGGGCACATCCGTCCAAAGGGCGAGATTACTTCCTATAAAGGAAACAGAAGCACCCTGAATACCTACTTTGTTAATCAAGGATTTATGCAGACGATACGTAAAACTGAGCTCTCTTAATTTTATAAAGGACGCATCGAAGCTATTTGCTTCAGCGTTTTGCCGTGGATATATTCCTCCATAGTAATAATCTTCTGCATTTACCCGTGTAGTATTAGGACTGAATGTGCCGTCAGGATTTACAACTACTCCATCGCCGATAATTCCCTCTTCCCGACCAGGCAGAGAAGTTTTCAAAATTCCACTTTCGTGACCAACAGCATGGGTGTAGGAGTAAATTGTACCTCCTTGTCTGATATCGAACAAGCCACTTAAGTCAAAGTTTTTATATCTGATCCCTGAAGAAATGCCCAGCATCCAGTCGGGATTATAATTACCTACCTTTTCCCTAGGACCTACCAAAGGAAGGCCATTTTCATAAACAATTTTACCTTCATCGGAGCGAACATAGGTATTACCATAAATGTCTCCCATACGGCCTCCCGGACGGGCCTCTACTGTTACACCAGCAGGTCCTTGTGCTATAATGTAAGACTCCAGATCCTGATAAAGCGACACCACATTTCCTCTGTTTCTGGAAAAGTTGGCTTGCAGATTCCACTGAAAATTTTTCGTTTGCAACGGTATAGCACCCAGTACCAATTCTACTCCGGTATTTTCTATCCTTCCTGCGTTGGCAAATAC
>JALZND010000251.1:0-407 GCA_030857845.1 Bacteroidota bacterium
AGAGAGCGTATCTAGGCAATTCCTATACAAGGACTTATACTGCCTTCATTTTATCTTCTTCTTCAATTCGTCCATAGAGGACCTGAAGCGGGAATCAGTTTCCATCATATCGTTGACAGATTGCACCGCATGAATAACTTTGCTATGATCCCCATACTGATTTAAGTTTTCCCTTTTCGGGATCACTTAAATCTAAAATGAAACCAAGGTCTCCGTCCGGCATATTAAAAAAACCGTATCTTGTGTTCTAAGGGCGGGGATAGTACGGGAGGCAGGCAATTATAAATATAGTAGTGCAATTGATTATTACCAAGAAGAAAAAGAGTTACTAACTCTGGAGATGATGTGACAACAAGCCGGACGGAGTCCTGATTTTCATAAGAAGGTTTAAGTGATCCTGCGGAACA
>JALZND010000251.1:417-5506 GCA_030857845.1 Bacteroidota bacterium
TCCCACCCCTTTGGTTTGCTGTGATGAACAAGCGATTGGAGAAGAGGGAACTCACCAACCATTAAATTTAGGGAAGCAAACATGATCACTTAAACCTGAAGGGGAAAACTGAATATCCTTTTATTGAAATAGATAAACAATTGAACCGTTTACAAAACTGGTACTTTCAAATGTTTGTGATTCTACTACTTTATCATCGACAATTATTTCTAATTTAGCGGTACCTGCAGCATTATTATCATAACTTAAAGCAACCACATCAATTTGATTAACTGTTCTTTTAAATTTCTTAGAAAAAGGAATATCCTGATCATCAAGAGTGGTGTTTCCTCCCGTTTCGTTAGTAAATAGTATGTTCCCGATTTTTAATCCAGTTGATGAAGTTACTTTATATTCAATAGTTACTTCTTTAGGATACTTAGCCACAGCTGGCTTATCGTCATCGTTTTTGCACGACAACAATAAAACTCCCGTAATTAGGAAAACAGTAAACTGTAAAATGTGATTCTTAACTGAGATGTACTTCATAAATTACTTTTGTTATGGTTAAAATTAAATTCTATTGTGGTTTACTGTGATAGTATTTAAATGAACTAAATATCTTTTGCAATAACTTTTAGTTAATGCTCGATCGGTATTAGCCTGAGGATATTCCAGTTAGAATTATTCACAAACTAGCTCTTTTGCATTATCAGCTCTGTTTTAATCAAGACGAGTAAAATAAGGATCTATAATTATCGTCGTTGGCTTGTTAACGAGTATGTATCATCTAGGTTCTCGGTAAATAAGCCTATTTCAAAACTTTCCTTTCCAACATCAAGATGGCCGAATATTCTGCTAAAGATTCTTCTAATATTTTATGATCAGGTAAAAGCTGATGCATTTCAAAAATATTAAAAATAGAAACAAAAGTTAATAATTACTGTCGTCCGACTAAATTTTATTTTTGATAAAAACAGTCCTATCTGGGCAATATAAGCATATATTTTACCCTCTCAAAAAAACGCCCCCTAACCTGAGACCCAATACTGTTTTAAGTTTTCCCTTTTCGGGATCACTTAAACCTAAAATGAAAACAAGGACTCCGTCCGGCATATAAAAAAAAACCGTATTTTGTGGTCTAAGGGCGTTGATAGTATGGGGGACAGGCGATTATATGTGAAGTTCCAATAATCGTTTATTTGTGAATATTTATATACTTTGATTAAGAGGAATTTTGATAAATACCATAATGCTTTTGGCAGATGCAAAAGCGACAGCTCACCCCTTACTATTTTTGTCGATTTAGGAAAATCGACGTCCGAAAAGCTCCTTTCACGTAGTTAAATCCTTATTCAAATTTTAATGGTTAATTTTAAACATTATTACCTGCTCATCAGGTCATAAACAATGTAAATGTTAATGGTAGGAATAACAATATGCGAGGAAAAAATATCCCTTAAAGAGTGATCTAGCCTATTATATAGATTTTGCGCCAGTCCCAGCCTGTCAATAAATGCCAGATTTGATTGCAGGTTATTCTTGGAAGTAAGGTTCTTGGAAACCCCCAGCTCAAGATGCATTTGAAGGCCCGGATCTTTTAATATAAACCTTCTCCCGTACATTAATCCTAAGTTGTAAAGATTAGATTGCAGCGTAAGGTCCACAGGTCCGGTTATAGCATTTAAAAATGAAAAATCGAAATTATAATAAGCCTGTAAAGCTTCTGATGCAGAAGATGCATTCCTCAAAGAAATATACTGGCCAAAAGCCCCGAAATAATTTTTTTGGAAATGGTAATTAAATCCAAGACCCAATATAGATCCTGATTGAAACGAATCATCGATAAGCTTTATGAGCTTCCTGTCATTTTCAAATTGAGATACTACTTTACTTATATAACCCTGATAAGGTGCTGTAAGCAAACCATATTGCATTTGGAATCCTAACCGGCTATTTAAAACAAATTCAGAACCCGCATTATGCTGAAAAGGGATTTGGGTTCCTGCCTTTAAGAAAAAGTGGTTGGTTTGGGAATACCCCTTTAAAGCAAAAAAAAATGCAAGTATAATAAGTATATTTTTTTTCATGATATATAAGATTTATTTGCTTTTCAACTATCCATAGTATTAAAATGTTGTTCATTTTAATACTATTTAATGTTCCAATTTTAATTTGACTAAATCATAAATTTAAAGTTAAGTAGAAATACAGGAATTGAATGATGATATATTTATATCAGAGTGGGAAAAAATATTTGCGAGCACGACAATTAAAACAGTCCTCTATAAACAACAATTAACCTAATGATGAAAATATATCACTCCCTCGCCACTGGCTTAAATTTTATTACTATTTTCCAGGTGATATATAAAGTTAACATGCTGCATATATTTCAAATTTTCATTAGTTTTAAATTCTTAAAAATTATTCTATCAACTTATTTTATGCAGCATCTTTTTATACCTGAAAATTATAAGCCTATTTTAAATTTAAAAACTACTGAAAGAGCAATAAAGCAAACCAAAGACCTATTTGAGCAACAACTTTCCGCTGATTTAAGATTGCGCAGGGTTACTGCCCCACTCTTTGTTTTGAAGGGCACAGGAATTAACGATGACCTTAACGGTATAGAAAGGCCTGTTAAGTTTCCAATAAAATTTATGGGCGAACAAGAAGCAGAAATTGTTCATTCGCTGGCAAAATGGAAAAGGATGATGCTTGGAAAGCTCAAAATTCCAAAAAGTTTTGGCCTTTATACAGACATGAATGCTATAAGGCCTGATGAAGACCTTACAAATATTCATTCATTGTATGTTGACCAGTGGGATTGGGAAAGGGTGATTGAGGAGGAAGACAGAAATGTTGGATTTTTAAAAAATATAGTTACACAGATTTATTCTGTGATGAAAAGGACCGAATACCTTCTTTTTGAAGAGTACCCTATCTTAGTACCTCAATTGCCAGAAACCATCACCTTCATTCATGCAGAAGATCTTCTTGCCAGGTATCCCGAACTTAGTCCCAGGGAAAGGGAAGACCGCGCTGCAAAACAGTATGGTGCTATTTTTTTAATAGGAATTGGCGGTTCTTTAAAAAATGGCCAAAAACATGACGGCAGGGCCCCTGATTACGATGACTGGACAACCGAAACCGAAGAAGGTAATAAAGGCCTTAATGGAGATATCATCGTATGGAACAATGTCCTGAAAAGGTCGTTTGAAATTTCTTCTATGGGAATTAGGGTAAATAAAGAGGCCCTTTTAAAACAATTGAAGATAAGTGCTTGTGAAGATAGGGCTAATCTTATGTGGCATAAAATGCTATTGAATGGTGTGCTTCCCCAAACAATTGGCGGGGGAATTGGCCAGTCAAGACTTTGCATGTTTTTCCTCAGAAAAGCCCATATCGGTGAAGTGCAATCCAGTATCTGGCCAGACGATGTAGTTGAGCAATGCAGCAAAAATAACATAGTGCTGATTTAGCACTATGCCTTGAACTTTTTGAGGCAATTTTGCACTGTTGCTAAAGCTTTCTCGAGAAGTTCAGTATGGCCTTTGTCCATCTTTAACAACAGTTGCAGCATTTCCCTTAAATAAACCCTTGCAAAATCTACGTCGTTTTCTGAAATATCAAGGCTGTTATCTATTATATCTGCGTATTTTATTGTTTGAGAATTCTGTTGAATTTTTGAAAGCCTTTCCACCTCTTTTGACTTTCTTGTTTTTCTGTTGAGTTGCGGGAACTTGTCCTTTATATAGACATCGGTCAAGTCAACCACCATTCCCAAAGTTTGTGCTGCTTGCTGCTCATCCATATGGTTCAGCAGAAATTGATATATTGCATCTTTGGTAACAGGTGTGTCTTCTAATACATCATGAAGCAATGCTGCGGATAGGATTGCAATATCATGCGTTATATACTTACAGATTTCCATTACCCTTACTGGGTGTACAATATATCGCTCTCCTGAATATTTCCTTAATTGTGCTCCATGTGCCTGGTCTGTAAACTTGATTATTTCGTTCAATATTTTATCAGTTTCCATTCAAGATAAGATATAAGGCAATAAAAGTTTTGTCAAGATATTTTGGGAGATTAAATTTTTTATGATTTAAGATAAACCCATAAAAGCTTAAAGCCAAATGCTTTAATGTTCTTTAATAAAAAAATGCCCTAAAAAAATTTAAAGCTTTACTTGAAGTGTAACATACAAACTGCGTCCATCAGAAGGGATTATACCAGGACCGGGGTAGCCATCGGCCCTACGGGTAAAATACATGTTATTTGAAAGGTTGTTTATACCAGATGCTAATGTAAAATATCTATATGTGTATTCAGCAGATACATCCATAATATGGTACGATGGGATTATGCCATTTACAGCATTGCTTGTCTTTATTGCATTGGTAGCGTCGGTAAATTGGCTGCTGACATAAGAATATTGATAGCTAAGGCAGAAAGGTTTTCTTTTATAGCTAAGGCCGGTTTTATGGATTACATTTGGCACATGCTCCACTTTTTTTCCTTCAAAAGCAGTCTCTTTACTACTAATATATTTTGCGTCGATTAAGGACAGGTTAGAAAACAAACATAGTTTGGATTTTTTTTCTTGCCCAGTAATGAGGTGAAACAAATCGGCTTCGATAAAAGATTCCACTCCACCATTCCTTGAGTTGGATATATTTGTCCTATACCTATAATCATCAATATTGTCAAACCCGATCCTATCCTGTATTTTTATCAAAAACAGACTTATATCATAATGAATTGCACTATTAGCTTCACCACGTAAACCAATATCCATTGTAATTCCTTTCTCGTCTTTTAGTTTTGGATCCACCCTTAAATTAGGATTATTTATCCTGATATCATTGAAATTGATTGATCTGTAGTTTTGGGACAAATTAGCATAAACTTCCATTTCCTTTCTTGCCTGATAGCTAGAGCCAATCCCAAATATTACAAAAGATCGGGCATTGAATAGTTTTTCATGATTTATTTGGTTTAGGATTACATTTCCTGCGCCATCTTTATTTACTTCATTATATATACCAATGGCATTGGTCTGTATATTTTCAAATCTTATACCAGGGGTGATGGTCCATTT
>JALZND010000252.1 GCA_030857845.1 Bacteroidota bacterium
ACAGTATATTTCGGGAGGATGGAATAGGTAAAAGATATTTCATCCCACTCACCATCACCATCCAAATCATCGGTTTGAAGGGGTATTTCTTCTTCATTTTCTCCAATTAGACGCGGGATAAAACCATCCGGGATTTTTTTTGTCAAATTTTCCAAAGTATCCCTTGCAATAATGATGGGTTCATCTTTCCTGCTTTGGGCAATATTGTTGGTCAAACTAAAATATAATTCTTCCTCTTGAGCTTCTTCAACAGGCTTTTCGGAAGAACAGGATGCCAGCAGAAATGGTGTTAAAAATATTGCCCAAATAATTTTCATAATAATTTGTTGTTGAACCCGCAGTTTAGATAATCATTCAGATAACATAAGAAATGATAATTGATTAAATGTAAAAGTAATTGGATTTTAAACATAATAACATAAGTCAATCCCTTTAAGTTTAACCAATAATTTTATAGGTTTCAGGAAAAAGAGCCAGTATTAAAAAAAATCTACACTGTTTTTGCTCTTGTAATTTATTAAAAAACAACGCAAACAACACCTGTTTTTTTGGTGCTGTATAAATATTTTTTAAATAAATAAATATGATCACTTATAGCTAAGCAGTTTTTTTATAATATTTGAATTTTAAAAAGAACAAGATATGATTATTCGTCCTGCTGCACGCTTAAATGAACTTAAAGAATACTATTTTTCTGTAAAGCTGAAGGAGGTACGCGCCTTAATTGATAGCGGAAAAAAGGTTATAAATTTAGGTATTGGCAGCCCCGACCTTGCACCTTCTCCAGAAACTGTGCAATCTTTGATTGAATCGGCCCAACAACCCCAAAACCATGGCTATCAACCCTATAAAGGTATTGCGCCATTCCGGAAAGCCGTCGCAGAGTGGTATAAGGAAACATATCATGTGCTATTGGATCCTGAAAAAGAAATTTTGCCATTAATCGGTTCAAAAGAAGGGATCACCCATATATCCCTTACATTTTTAAATCCAGGTGACGAAGTTTTAATCCCGGAGTTGGGCTATCCTTCTTACCGTTCGGTAAGTGAAATGGTGGGTGCCAAAGTAAGGATGTACCCGCTTGATGAAGCTAAAAACTATGCCCCTGATTGGGACAAAATGAAGGGCCAGGATTATAGTAAGGTCAAGATAATGTGGGTAAACTATCCACATATGCCTACAGGCGCATCTGCAAGTGAGGCAGTATTTAAGAAAATAATAAATTTTGCCCATGAGCAGAAAATTTTAATATGCCATGACAATCCCTACAGCCTGATATTAAATGAAAACGATCCTTTGAGCATTTTGTCTTTTGAAGGAGGAATGGAAGTTTGCCTGGAGCTTAATTCATTGAGCAAATCACATAATATGGCAGGATGGCGTATTGGCTGGGTAAGCGGCAAACAGGAGTACCTTGACGAAATAATAAAAGTAAAAAGCAATGTGGATTCTGGCATGTTCCTGCCATTGCAGCACGCTGCCATAAAAGCATTAGCGAACCCTAAAAGTTGGCATCATGAGCGGAATAATATTTATAGGGAAAGAAGAAATTTAATATATAAAATATTGAACCAATTACAATGTACATATTCCAAGGATCAAACGGGATTGTTTATATGGGCTAGAATTCCTGAAAAAATGCCCTCTGCAGAAAAAATGGTTGATGTTCTTTTGAAGGATTATCATATTTTTGTTGCTCCAGGATTTATATTTGGGCCAATAGGCGACAGGTTCATACGGTTGTCTTTATGCAATGACGTGGCTGTAATATCTGAAGCATTGGAAAGATTGGATAGTTTTAATATTTCATAATAATGAAGGTTTGTATTGTAGGAGTAGGATTATTAGGTGGGTCTTTTGCCCTGGGGCTAAAAGAAAAACTAGCCCCCCTTCATTTAGTAGGTGTAGAGATTAATGAAAGAAATGCTTCAAAAGCATTAGAGCTAGGTTTGGTGCATGAGGTATTGCCTTTTGTAGAAGCGGTTAGCAATGCTGACTTGATTGTATTGGCTACCCCCGTAAACATAATGTTGCAGCAGCTGGTACAGGTTTTAAACCTTATGCACGAGAAAGCTATTGTTATGGACCTTGGTTCTACCAAAGAGATTTTGTGCAAAGCAATAGAAAACCATCCCAACCGGGAAAGATACGTGGCGGCGCACCCTATCGCAGGTACAGAAAATTCAGGTCCAGAGGCAGCATTTGCTGATCTTTTGAAGAAAAAAACCATAATACTCTGCGAAAAAGAAAAAACAAGCACAATGGCTTATGAAATGGTACATGCACTATGCACCATGCTGGAAATGAGGGTAAGTGAGATGAATGCTTCAGAACACGACCTTCATTTGGCATATGTTTCACATTTAAGCCATATAAGTTCTTTTGCCTTGGGTGCAACAGTCCTTGACAAAGAAAAAGATGAAAGAAATATTTTCAATATGGCAGGCAGTGGGTTTTCCTCAACTGTAAGGCTTGCAAAAAGCTCTCCCGAAATGTGGGCACCTATTTTTTTACAAAATACCAACAACATTTCAGAAGCATTAGGGGACTATATTGAAAAGCTCCAGGAATTTAAAAAAATAATTGATGAACAGGATGAAATAAGCAGCCGGCAGCTTATGTATAAGGCAAATGATATCAGGAGGATACTTTCTGGTATAAATCCAGGCCCAGAGGCAAAGTAGGGGGGATTTATATTGATATTTTAAATCCCAAAAATATTGGAAGTCATTGTTCCAATATTGCAAATAATATTTGTACCTATTTATTTAGGATTATAATTTTTATAAAATTACCTTCTGATTTCAATTTTTGATTCCATTCATTATATGCCATTGAACTATAAACTTAAAGCATTAAATTGTCGGATAATATACTTCTTCTTTATTATCCTGATCAATCATAATTATACCTTTGCGGAAGTAAAGTTGCCCAAATTGGTGGGAGACCATATGGTACTGCAAAGGGACCAGCAGTTGCCCATATGGGGCTGGGCCAGCCCGGGAGAGGAAGTGACTTTGCTCTTCCAAGACCAAAGGATCGCCACCAAAGCAGATGAAAAAGGGAATTGGTTAATTACCTTGGCACCTGTGCCAGCAGGAGGGCCATATGATTTGGTAATTTCAGGTAAAAATACGATAAGATTGAGGGACATCATGATTGGGGATGTTTGGGTATGTTCCGGCCAATCAAATATGGAATGGAAAATGGATTGGCTTAAAGAGCAATATTCTTCTGAATTCCCTACTGCTAAAAACAAAAACATCAGGCAGATAGAAGTAGAAAAAAACCCCTCTTATAATCCCTTGTCTGATATCGGTTCTTCGGGCTGGAAATCTGTAAATCAAGAAAATTTGCCAAATTTTTCTGCTGTGGCATATTTTTTTGCAAAGAATCTATTTGAGCAATATGGTATTCCTATCGGATTGATTTACACTGCCTGGGGCGGCACAGTTGCAGAAGCCTGGACCAGTGAAGCAACCTTAAAAAACTTTCCCGAGTTTGAAGAAGTGCTGAAAGATCAGGAGCTTCATTCTTCTGAAGATATTGAAGCTGCATATCAAAAAGAGCTACAGGCTTGGGATAAAAAATTAAAAGATGAAAAAAATAAAAACAAATCAATAGAAGCAGCTTTTTCTAAAGTAAAATTTGATGATAAAGACTGGGGAACGATGGTCCTTCCAAATCATTGGGAAAATGCCGGACTTAAAGATTTTGATGGAGTGGTATGGTTCAGGAAAATTGTTGAACTTCCAAAAGACCTGGCTGGCAAAGAAATTACTCTTTCATTAGGACCCATTGACGATGCCGACAGTACCCTATTTAACGGCAAGTTGGTAGGAAAAACTTCCAGGCATGATGAATTTAGGGAATATAAAATTCCTGCAAACCTTGTTAAGGAAGGAAAAAATGTAATTGCCATTAAAATTACCGATACCGGCGGAGGTGGAGGCATATATGGAAAAAAAGAAGACATGGCTATCAAAGCTGGAAAAGTAAACCTCCCACTCCATGGCAGTTGGAAGTATAAAGTAAGCCTTGATTATTCACATAAACCTAAAGACCCAAATAATCCTAATAAGCCGGCGGTTTTATATAATGGCATGATTGCTCCCATTGTTCCCTATGCCATAAAAGGTGCAATATGGTACCAGGGGGAATCTAACGCTGATAGGGCAAAGCAATATGAAAGCCTTTTTCCTGCAATGATCCAGGATTGGCGGGCGGCTTGGGGATTGGGTGATTTCCCATTTTTATTTGTTCAGCTTGCTAATTTTATGCAGCCTTCAGAAGAACCTTCTGAAAGCAATTGGGCAGAACTTCGTAATGCCCAGCTTAAAGCTTTATCAGTGCCCAATACTGGTATGGCTGTGATTATCGATATAGGTGATGCCAATGATATCCACCCCAAAAATAAACATGATGTAGGAAAAAGGTTGGCACTGGCTGCACGCAAAGTTGCCTATAAAGAAGAAATTGTTTATTCTGGCCCTATTTATGAATCCATGACGGTGGAAGGTGATAAAATAAGGATAAAGTTCAAGCACACAGGAAGCGGGCTGGTCATTAAAGGAGAAGAGCCGAAAGAGTTTGCTATAGCAGGTCAAGACAATAAATTTTATAGAGCAAAGGCTGTTATTGAAAATGATGCGGTAATAGTTAGCAGTGATAAAGTCCAAAATCCTGTTGCAGTACGTTACGCCTGGGCCGACAACCCAGAAGGGGCAAACCTGTATAACAAGGAAGGCTTGCCAGCTGCCCCATTTCAATCAGGGGAGTAAAATTTATTAAAATTGGCAGCCGTTTACTGTTCAAAAAAAAACTTTCACTGCGGACAGCGAAATTCCTAGTTCACACTGCAATTTATATTAATATCTTTTTTATAGCGATTTAGGAAAATCGCTGTCCGATCACAGCAAAATCACTTTATATTCTTATAATCCCTTAAAAGAAAATGAAATAGCAATTAGCTGCCAAAGGCCACTAATTGCTAAAAGGTAATGATTTGCTGCTACTAATAACTTATTTCAAATTGAACCAGGTCTACAAATTCCTGTACCCTTTCTTGGATTTCGGCCTGGGTAACATTTATAAGCCGTTCTGTTCCAAATTTCTCAACACAGAAAGAAGCCATTGCGGAGCCATAAATTACAGCCCTTTTCATGTTTTCAAATGATATGTCTTTTGAATTGGCCAGGTATCCAATAAAGCCACCGGCAAAAGTGTCGCCAGCGCCCGTAGGGTCAAAAACGTCTTCTAGCGGCAATGCTGGCGCAAAAAATATTTGATCTTTGCTGAATAGCAGGGCGCCATGTTCACCTTTTTTAATGATAAGGTATTTGGGCCCCATACCTAAAATTTTGTTGGCTGCTTTGATCAATGAATATTCTTTTGAAAGCTGCCTTGCCTCCTGGTCATTTATAGACAACACATCCACCATCGAAATAGTCTCTTTTAATTCTTCAAGAGCAATTTCCATCCAGAAATTCATGGTATCCATGAC
>JALZND010000253.1 GCA_030857845.1 Bacteroidota bacterium
ATATACTTCTGTTGAAATCGATAAAAAACTACCCAATGGTGTAGCCTATGAGGTACTTTCAGAGCTGTTCATTCCTGATGAGGAAAAGGATGGAAACCTATCTAATGCCCGATTAGCCTCAAAAGAATTTATTTATGAATTGGTAGATGAGGCATTTAGAATTACGGGAAACCTAGATGAAGAATCTACTTCTAATGCCCGTATACAGGCAAGCAGCTGGAGGCCGGCAGGCAGGGTAAGGGTTTGGGACGGCCGTGCTGGAAGATGGGTACCGGTGGTAGATGTTGAAGTCAGGGCTAAAAGATGGTTTACCGTACATAAGGGAACTACTAATTCACTAGGGAATTATTCATGCGATGGCACCTTTAACAGGCAAGCAGACTATAGCATTCAATGGGAAAAATACCACTTCAGTGTCAGGTCAGGCACTTTTGGACAAGCAGAACACAGCCAGTCGAACATAACAGGTAACTGGAACCCCGATTTTGGTGTACTAAACACCATATTTGTAAACAACACCCAACAATATTATGCCCTTATATTTCAAGCGGCTCGTGATTATTATTATGGAAACAGGTTCGGTCTTTCCAGCCCTCCTCTGAACAGCACTTGGCATCCACAGGTAAAAATAGCTGCCGATATTTCAGTAAGACAAAATAATAAACCAAGCCATGCTGCTATGTATGCAAGGACTGGAGGAATACTGCCTTCTATTTATGTTCGAACATGGGAAGGACTTTCAGACAGAGTTTATGCAGTAACAGCCCATGAACTGGCCCATGCCGCTCATTGGGATATGGATAGGGATGCCTTTAGGAATTTAGTGGTAACTTGGGGAGTACAAAACGTACTAGGATTAGCGAGTGCTTCAGCAGTAGTCGAAAGCTGGGCAAATGGTGTAGAGTGGCAATTTGCACAACAGAGATATCGAAACCTTTTGGCAGTTCCTGGGTATAATTATGAAAATGATGTTTTTATTAATAGGTTACCAAATGACAACTTCCAGGAACAGAGGCTAGTCGCTTCTGATGCTCGGCCAAATGATCTTGTTTATACCTCAATTGTAGTTGATATGATAGACAATGAAAACCAAAGGTTAACCAGAGGGGGTGGAAATGTGGCTTATCCCCAAGATAGAGTATCGGGGTATACTATATTGCAGGTTGAGCAAGGACTAAGAGGGGCAACATCTTGGAATCAATGGCGGAACAACATGATAGACCGCCATAATAACCCTACAGAAGGATTTATAAATGAATTGTTTGCTAATTGGTATTAAAAACAAAATATCTTGACGTGAAAAATTTGATAATAATAAGCCTATGTTGTTTATTTCAGGCATGCGTTCAGCACGGGGACCGTACAAAAAGAAAATATATTTTAGAAAACGGTACTGAAAGAAATGTTAAAATAGACTTCTACGAAAAAAGTAATCATAAAGGCAGTAATTCTCGGTCAGGAAAAGGAATCATTGCAGAGGGACTTTCTGATGATTTGGGGATGGACAGATCGTTATTTCCTGCATTTTTTGGGTCTTCGGATTCAATAGTTGTTGTTTATGATAATAAAAAAATACAAATATATTATTTAAAGGGCTCCCTACCTCACACCAGTAAACACCTGCTTGATAATAGCTCGTACGTGATAGAGAGTAATGAATTGTACCGTTATACGTTTACCGAGGAGGACTATAAAAGAGCTAATGATTTATAATAGCTTTTTAACTCATGTAATCGGATAGATTTTATACACCAACTTTCATTAATCCAGATTAGTAAATAAACTGATTTGTCAGAGTTAAAATTAAAGGCTCATTCCCCTTCTTTTTTGGGGTGGGTCTAACCCTAATTGGGTTCTTATGTGTTGGTGGGTGATTTGAGATATTTCCTTGACAAACCGGATTGCCTTTCCCTTCAGTCCTTCAAAAAACTTTGAACCTGGAGAAATTGCTACACCCCATTTTTTTTCTATTTCCTGATGGAATAGATTGTTTGATGCAGCTGCAATTTTCTGGTGGCTTTCTGGATCGTCCTGTTTTTGAAAAACTTTATATTCTTCTTTTGAAAACTTCCGCTCATGCAGATTATGGAATTCATTGTATTTGCCTTGTGCAATAGGCTTAAGCCGTACTTGGGCAAACTTATTTACCTCATCCCTGAATATCTCATGAGCTGCCTCTTTGATCGCTTTAGGGGCACTTAAAAGGGCAAAGGAAGAATTGAAATTTAATCCTTCCTTCCCTGACTGCATGAATTGCCTTGCTATGTCCTGTATAGCCTCTTTATGAAAAACAGCTTGGCTTTCTACCTTTGTTTTTGCTTCCTGAGCCACCTTTACCTGATCGGCACGTCTTCTATTTTCCAGCTTGATATCAAGGACTTCGTTCTGTAACGCATTTACAGTCGATTTGACGGCACTTTCATACTTATGTGGCATAACCCTATCCATCAAGGTTAAAGTCGGCAGAGAGGCTTTATTTTGGCTTTCTTGGGCTTCCTTTTGTTGAGCTATATACCACCCTTCCCCTGTATGCCGTGCCTTGCTTCCAACTACTCCTCGTGATAGCCCAAACGGCTCCATTTGAATGGCGTATCGGTCCTGGCGTTCGGATAGGTTTTTTTTATTCCCCATTATTTCTTTGGCGGACAAACGCCCATCCTGTGTAAGTGGGACAACAATGGCATGGATATGGGGGGTTTTTTCATCCATGTGAAGAGAGAATCGAAGAATATTGTCTTTCCCGAATTCTTTACAAATGAATTGGTAATTGGCTTTTTGCCAGTCCTTAAATTTTTGAGGATTGGCCGCAAGTTGCGTCATGTCCTCATGGGTTCCAGTGAACACCATCGAAAGGAATTTAACAGCATCCTTGCGGATAGACTTTTTCCCAGTGTATCCTTCTTCTATCCTTTTTTTGATCCCTTCAGGCAGTGACAGCTCGTGCATGCCGTTCTTGAGGGGGTAATTTATATTTTCGCTTTTTCGACTGGGATCGATATGCGGATATGTGTGCTCATGACCTGGTGTTCGGTCGATGTGGTGCCCTATGCCCCCGCCGGTTCCGGAGCCTTTCTCTGGATGGAAAACTGCAAATCCCATGGTTTTTTCTTTTTTGTTGCGTTTGGTTTTTTCGCCCTTCCAAAGGGGTTTACCACCCCACCGACTTATCATTGCGCAGCTGATAAGTCTCGTGGGCGATACTTCATTATCTTGACGTTTCCAATATCCGTTTTTTTTTCCTGATTTGCAACTCTCTTTTTTCCTGATTTTTGATAATTTTTTATTCCCTTCTCGAATTTATTCTTTTTCTCCCTTTTGTTTTCATCCCCCCCCTTTATCCACACCCCTTGTTTTGAATGAATTTTTTGAAGGATTTTGAGGTTCAAAAAGGGGCTTTTTTGGGGATTTCTTATAAAGGTAAACTTATGGTATCCTTATAGGGCTTTTTTTTGTGCTTGTAACATATTGATATACAGTACTTTAAATGGCGTTTTAAAAATGATTTTCTTACAAATGGAATACTTTCTTCATACAAATGGAATACTTTTTTTAGAGATTTTCTTACAAATTGAATACCTCTAACCACATTTTTTTACATCTTTTATTTGCAATTGTAAATTATTGTAAGAAATTGCCACTATGGAAATTGAAAAATCCCCCGTATACCAGCCAAATGTGATTACACAGGCCAGATACAACTTTTCAGAGTATGAAATGAGGGTTCTTTTGTTTGTGATTAGGAACATTCAAAACAAACTCAATAAGGCAGATGTCGAGTTCAATCGTACCCTCTTTGGTGAAATTGATTACAAAATTCAATTTTACCTTTCTGACATGATGGTTTCAGAAGGGGAGAAAAATCACGCAAGGGTAAAGAAGGCTCTTAAAGATTTGAGAAGTAAAAGCTTTGAGGTAGAGGACGAGAAACGATGGTTTAATGTAGGGTTCATCAATTATGGTTACTACAACAAAGACGCAAAAAAATGGGAATTGCAGGTATCCTTTTTGCTTATGCCCTACATGGTTTCTCTGGCTAAAGGTTTTACTGCATATCAACTCAAGACTATACTCAACTTAAATACGCACAGCCAAAGACTGTACATGATGTTCAGCCAGTTTCATAGTACGGGTCTTTTTAGGATTTCTGCGGAAGATTTGCGGTATAAATTGGGGTTGGAAAATAAGTATGACACGTATTCTAATTTTAAAATTAGAGTGATTTTATCGGCAGAAAAAGAATTAAAAAACCTTTTTGATGAAGGTAAATGTGATTTGTGGGTTAAGCTTACGGAGGATAAAAAGAACAGAGGCAATGAAGATTTTGACCGAACTCTGACTTTTAAAATATTCTACTCCGAACGAAAGTTCAAGCAAGGTGAGGAAGAAAAACATAACGACATGAGATACATTGTCAACATTCTTGCAGCAATTTTTCCCCAAGCAGAGTTATATCGAAATAAACTGGTTGGTCATCTTGTCGAAAATCAACGTCTAAAGCCTTTTGCAGATCGTTTAGAGCGGATTGAAAAGGAGGCCGCGGAAAAACGCTCACCTCTTACAGTTTTTGGCGGACTGATTCGTACTATTGCGAAAAATGACTATTCGTTTCATGGTTAGCTCATTCGGTTAGATCATATGACTCATAATCAGGGGGTGCATCGCTCAAATGGACGCACCTACAGCCTTCTAAGCAGTAGGTGGCAGGATTAACCTTAGGGGTTATGAATCCTGCGTTCTAAGCAGTTATGGGCACTACGCTCAGCTGGTAGAGCAACTGACTTGTAATCAGTAGATCGTTGGATAATTATTCCCAGGAGGTCCTATGAAAGTAAAAGATTCTCTCCACCAAAAGGGAAAAAGAATTTTAAAATAAACTACTAAATAAAGTATTAAATTTTTTTTATTTGTACAATTAACTTAATTTTGTACAAATAATCACACTCCACCCATTAATCCTTATAAATGAATCCAATAAAATTTGGGCTAAGCCTATTAGCCTTGTCAGGTCTGTTTATTTCCTGTCAAAAGGAAGAGTATGAAGTGTCCCAAGCGGAAGGGCAAGGGATCGAAAGTAACAAGGTGGAAATGATCCAAATGGGGAAGCAGCTAGAAAACCCTTATTCCGTAGAAAATATGGAGAAAGCTTATCAGAACCTAAAAACTTTTAATCCAAGTGGCAGGGTTAACGATGAGGAAATTGAAATAACCGCCACACACCTTTACATTAAGTTTAAACCCAAAAACGATGAAGAATTTGCTATCCTCAAAAAAGATTCGACTTTAATTCTTTTTTCCTACCCACTGGATTATCAAATTTTAGTACGTGGAGATTACTATCATGACCCATCTGTACCAGCAGGACAACCCACTTATCAATATACTTCTGTTGAAATCGATAAAAAACTACCCAATGGTGTAGCCTATGAGGTACTTTCAGAGCTGTTCATTCCTGATGAGGAAAAGGATGGAAACCTATCTAATGCCCGATTAGCCTCAAAAGAA
>JALZND010000254.1 GCA_030857845.1 Bacteroidota bacterium
CTGTAGCGGTAGAAGAAGGCTTGTTAACACCTGTTATCAGGTTTGCCGACAATAAATCGCTGTCACACATTTCAGCAGAAGTAAAAGATCTAGCAGCTAAGGCAAAAGACAAAAAACTCCAACCAAAAGATTGGGAAGGCAGCACCTTTAGCATCTCTAACTTAGGTATGTTTGGAATTGATGAATTTACAGCAATAATTAATCCGCCAAATTCTTGTATACTTGCAGTTGGTGGCATTAAAGAAACTGCTGTTGTTAAAAATGGCCAGTTGATTCCTGGTAACATCATGAAAGTTACCCTTTCTTGTGATCACCGTACTGTAGACGGGGCTGTAGGTTCTGCATTCCTTCAAACCCTAAAAGCCTTATTGGAAGACCCTGTGAGGATATTGATTTAAACTATCTTTAAAAAGTCCCGTTATGTTTTGCGGGACTTTTTTATGATTAGACTGATACTAACCTTAAGCCAACCACTAAATCCCATAATCTCTAACTTAATTTTACTATGAAAGTAGCTTCCTTTTTTACCATTCCATCAAAAAAATTTTTAATAAAATGGTTGAAATTAGAATTGGTTTTTGGCCTTTTATGGATATTAGGAATGATTTTCTGGTATTAAAATGAAGGTTAAAGCATAATTTATATAAGCCTTTAAGTTAGAAGGAATAATTGTTTATGCACCTAAAGTGGTTAAAGGTTAGCCTATAAAAATTTTATTTTATTTCAAAAAAAATGACAAAAGTAAAAATTAGATCTACCACCGTTTTGGCTGTGATCCACAACGGACAAGTTGCAATTGGTGCTGATGGCCAGGCTACAATGGGAAATACTGTAGCAAAAAGCAATGTAAAAAAGATCCGGAAGTTGCAAGATGGAAAAATTATAACTGGGTTTGCGGGTTCTACTGCAGACGCATTCACATTGCTGGAGCGCTTTGATGAAAAGTTGAACGCATACGGCGGAAATATGAAACGTGCCGCAATTGAACTTGCAAAAGATTGGAGGATGGACCGGTTCCTCAGAAAGCTTGAAGCCATGCTGATTGCTGCCAACAACGAAGAAGTTTTGGTGATATCAGGTACCGGAGATGTGCTGGAACCTGACAATCAAATTGCTGCAATAGGTTCAGGTGCGATGTTTGCCCAATCAGCTGCTACAGCCTTGAAAAAACATGCAAATCATTTAACTGCCGAAGAAATAGTAAAAGAAAGCCTCGGGATTGCAGCCGATATCTGTATTTATACCAACCACAATATTATTATTGAAAAAGTTTAATTAAGCTGATGGACACCATAATGATCTTACAAACATAAAAGAATTCAACAAAGCCTTTGTGTCCAAAAAGGCTTTCTTAATTTTTTATGACTAAATTTTTGCAGCATCTGTTTTGTCACAATTTTTGATATAAAAGGCAAAAATTCCTCCAAAACAATATACTCCCTATCAATTGCCACTGGTTTAAATCCGGGGATATTGATATTTGACCCTGCTGGGGTCTGTAGCGCAAACTTTTAAAGTTCTGAAATGGAAAACTCAAATCTTACATTTAAACTACTAAGGAGAATTAAATCCCTCTCAAATTCGCTAATCCGACATGCGAAACGTTTATTTATGATTTTTAGCTATTTTGGTGGAATGTAAACTTGCCATGAATTATATCTTATTAATTTTAATAGCTGTTTATGGTTTCAGAGTGCTGAATGTGCTTTATAGGATATTTGCCAAAAAACCAGAACCCAAACAAAAATTGGCTATAGCAAATTTTTTAAAAGTCCTTTTAAACATTAATTTTAATTCTAAAGTGCGGATTTCTTATTTCAATTATTTACGTCCCCGAAAAAGATGACTCCTGATCCTAAAGTTATTATTTCCAAAGCCATAAAGGGTGACCACGAAGTCCTGACAGAAATCACAAAAAATTCAAAATTATTCTGGGGCTATAGTAAGGAACAGATTGAAATTTGGAACACCGAACTAACAATAACTCAAGAATACCTTGAGCAAACAGAAACCTATATACTCAGTATAGCAAATTGTTATATTGGTTATTATTCCTTCCTCAAGATGAACCCAAATGAATTACATCTTGACAACATGTTTATATTGCCAGAATATATAGGCAAAGGGTACGGTAAAATATTGATAGAAGACCTGGTTGATAAAGCAAAGTCTTTAGGTGTTTCTAAGATCATCCTTGACGCGGAACCAAATGCAGAAAAATTTTATGAAAAATATGGTTTTGAAGTTGTAGGAAAACGTGGATCTAGTATTAAGAACAGGTATTTGCCTATAATGGAGAAGATCCTTGACCCCAAGGATAAATTTCATTAAAGATGAATTGCATTAAAATGGTTTATAAAGAAGCAACTGTATATTAAATCTACATATTAAATCTACCCTTGATTTATTTAAATTTGAAATTTTATTATAAACTTTTGTAGCATAATGCTGTTCAATAGTGATAATATATTTCATGGCTGTCCATTCCTTTAAAACTATACAAAAAGTCCCTGCACCTATCTCAGAAGTTTGGGCATTTTTTTCAAATCCATCCAACCTACAAGTAATTACTCCTAATAATCTTGGGTTCAATATACTTTCAGAGAAAGAAGAAGGTATTTATTCAGGACAAATTATTGAGTATACAGTAAAGCCCTTGCTAGGGATCCCCGTTTATTGGATGAC
The DNA here is from genome assembly GCA_030857845.1 of Bacteroidota bacterium. Taxonomy (GTDB): domain Bacteria; phylum Bacteroidota; class Bacteroidia; order Cytophagales; family Cyclobacteriaceae; genus JALZND01. The sequence goes on from JALZND010000254.1 coordinate 2,686, forward strand.
TGAAATAACACATGTAGGTGTAGAACAGTATTTTGTAGATGAACAAAGATATGGACCATACGCTATGTGGCACCATAAGCATTTTTTCAGACAGATTGAAGGGGGGACTGAAATGGTTGATATTGTGCATTATAAAATCCCCATGTATTTTATAGGTGATCTGGTAAACAAGCTAGTAGTAAAAAATAAATTAAAGGAAATTTTTAACTATAGGTATGAAATCGTGGAGAAGTTATTTGGAAACTGGCCTGGAGGTGGTGAGAAAAGAATTATTTTTTCATAACTATTAATAAAAGTAAATTCTTTAACTTTAGTATAGTACAACAAAATGATCCTCCCATTGATCATGGATCATTTTAAAATACGTTACGCTGACCAAAAATGGTTGATTTTCGATTGCAAAAGGAAATGGGGAATATATTATGACCTGAATGAGATTTCAGAAGTGCATATCCTCTTAAAAAAGGCTGCTGGATTTGAACATGCCGGGCAACAAATTTTTCATCCTGAAGAAGACATCATCCAAACATTATGGAAAGGTTATTTTAATTCTGATAATAATGAGGTGAGGAAAAATGACAAGCTTCACATTCAGCATGCAAAGCGATATTGGAAATTCCTAACAGAAAAAAGCAATCGGGAACATCATTTTAAATTAAATTTAAAATCTATATTTTAAGGCATTTGGCAAAAACATAAGCTGCTGACTGTGGTTTATATTTTTATATCCTTCTAAACCTTTTAATATATGAATGTATTAGTAGCAGGTGCCAATGGAAATACAGGCCGACAAATTGTAGGCTTATTAATAGAAGATAATCACACCGTGAGGGCTATGATTCGGGATGCCGAACAAGCCAGTGAATTTGAAAAACTAGGTGCAGAGCCAGTAATTGCCGACCTTGAACAGGATGTTAATTTCACTGTTTTAGGATGTGATGCAGTAATTTTTGCTGCAGGGTCAGGTCCTGATACAGGTTCAGAAAAAACAAAGGCTGTTGACCGCGATGGTGCAATAAAACTTATAGAAGCATGTGAAAAAAATGCAGTAAACCGGTTTATAATGTTAAGTTCGGTAGGTGCTGACAATCCTGATAATGGAGATGATAAATTAAAAGTTTATCTCGAAGCAAAAGCCGATGCTGATAAAAGACTGCAAAAAAGCCATTTAAACTATACAATTATACGGCCTGTTAAACTTAATGACGAAGCTGAGGCAGGAAAAATTGATGCCAAGAAGAAGCTTGATGATCATTCAGGTGAAATATCGAGGACAGATGTTGCTTCAGTTATTGTAGAAGCACTTGACAATGAAAATACTTACCGAAAAAGTATTGAGATCACCAAAGGGCAAACCCCTATCGGTGGAGCTTTAAGCACTGTATAACAATACTATAACAAATCAGGGAAGCCATAAAAAAACCTGCCTAATAAAGCAGGTTTTTTAATAATTCTATTTTAATAAAAATCTATTTTTTGATTAAGGAGGTCTTAAGGCCTAATACTTTGTTTGGACAACCTTAGCTTCCTTAATTTTTTTCTTTCTTTAAAAATTTCAGTTACTTTATAAATCACAAAGTAGCTCGCAACAGAAAATACAATGGCAATAATAACATTCCCCACTAAATAGGTTTGAAAAAACACGATAACTTCATTTAAAGAAGAATATTCGTTGCCGATTGTTGTTTTTGCTTCAAACAAAATATCCCCAATTTTATAACTTAAAACGTAAAGTGGTGCCAGAACCAAAGGGTTCCAAACGGCAAATGGAAAGAGGATAGAAGTTGCATTGATTCTTTTAAAACAATAAATAAGGAATATAGATATTAACACACCAAATCCTGGTGTGGGTAATATCGCTATAAAGGTACCCAATGCAAATCCAAATGCCAGGTTGTTGGGTGAAACTTTTGAAGTGGTAATTTCTACAAGAAACCTCTTGATCTTGAATTTTATACTTGTAAAACTATTGCGTAAATTGAATTGTAAGCGCATTGTTGTTTTCTTCCTCGATTTAAATATCCTATCAAATTTAAGCTAAAAAGATGCCATTGTTGTAGATCCTAAAATAATTATTTTGACAATTGATTCAATTATTTATAATGGTTTGCAGGCCAATATGTTACCTTTTATATTCAGTTTAAATATTTTTTTAACCATTATCATAATAAAATTATTGAATTCATTTTGACGAACAAAACCTTACCTTACTAAAAATGGTATTTATTAGCTGACGTCATCATAATTTGGTTCATAAGACGGATCATTTTCAGTTTCTTGATTATCACGATCCGTATCATCGTTTGATTCGTCACCTTCCTCCTCATTTGAGAAAATATCGTCTTTTGCAGTGGCACCTTTTTTAGGTTTTTCAGGCTGCACCTTTACCATATAGTTTGCATCTTCCGTCTCCAGGGGCACTGCAAAAAATGTTTCATTTCTGGCATTGCTAAGCCTTACTATAGAATTGGAATAACCATATTTATATTTCTCATCAAGCATTTCCTGAAGTTCAGGGCTTAAATTCTCATAGCTTTTAATTACTTTCTTTTTATCCATGATCTTTATTTTTTTTAGGAGACGAATTTTTTTGTTCAATTGTTGTATATTAACCCTATTATTTTTTCGAGATTTTATACATTTCAATTTGAATTGGTAACTTTACCTTTTACAATTTTTTATAATTTTAGAAAAAAATTTATCTTGTTGATTTCGGACCAAAAATAATTAAATCTGATACTCATTTAGAGATTTTTGTAGTTAATGATTATTAAATAAATTATTTTTATAGAATTAACCATCTAAGTTTTAT
>JALZND010000026.1 GCA_030857845.1 Bacteroidota bacterium
TACTACACCTACACCTCCACTTGGTGAACAACGGGAAATTTTTGACGAGGCTTTGGTCAGCAAAAGAGATGAAAAAAAAATTTCCATTTTTGCTGAAAGTTTACCTGAAAGCGAAGGTGTTGAAACAATAGAAAATGCAGATGATGTTGAAATTAGAGATATGGCCCTTGCCTATGAAGTTAATTTTGAAGAAAGCCCCAGCGTTTCAAAAGAGCCAGTAAAAAAATATGTTGTTCCCGGAACTTCGGGTAGCATTAAAGGTAAGGTTGTTGATGAAGAGGGCAATCCGCTGCCAGGGGTATCCATAATCGTAAAAGGAACAAATAAAGGTTCCGTAACCGATATAGAAGGAAATTTTGAACTTTCGGTAGCTTCTGCAGACAAAAAGCTGAGCGTTAGTTTTATTGGATTCATGACGGAAGAAATTTCCATTGCCGATGCTAAAAATCAAATCATTACCCTGCAGAATGACATAAGGGCACTTAGTGAAGTGGTGGTGGTGGGTTATGGAACCAGTTCATCCCGCAGCTCAGAGGCAGCTTCTCAAAAGGTAGACCCAAAACCCGTGATTGGGATGCACAAGTACCGACAATATATAAAAGAAAACCTAAAATACCCTGAAGCAGCAAGGCAAAATAAAATAGAAGGGAATGTAACCTTGCAATTCAATATTGATAAAAACGGCAAAATCTTAGAAATAACGGTCGTAAAATCGGCAAACCCGATCCTGGATGAAGAAGCCATCAGGCTGGTACATGAGGGGCCCAAGTGGAAACCAGCAACTTTGGATGGCAAACTAGTAAATGAGGTGGTAAAATTAAAAATCCCATTTAAAATTAAATAGTTGAAACTATTAAAAATTATAGAATAGAGATTTATTCACATCGAAAATTTAAATTCTACTCCAGCTCCTTTTACTTTTTGTCTTGAACAAAAAGTAACAAAAAATTCAAGGCGGATTTAAATTCCCACACCCATCATTGCCTTTACGCGGCAGGCCAACCCGGCCACCACACACCGCCGCACCCGCCAAATCCACCGGGCTCGCGCGCAGCTCCCCGTTCCCAGCTTTTACTTTAACAATAGGCTCCTTTGGCCGCGCGCAATAACTTTACTTAAAAGATAAAGTTAGTTTAAATTGATTTTTACTTTCCAGTTTCCTTTGTAAGCCAGTTTGTGAGTGAGTGTGTGTTTGAGTGTGGTAAAAAATAAACGGCTTCGAGGAAACGAGGCCTGCACGGGCTTGGAGTGCCTAAAGTTGGAACCTAAAGTGAATGATTGTTTGATATTAATAGTTTCTACTTACAGAAAACCGAAGTAAAAGATCCCCCCACAGAACATAATGAGGGGATCTTTTAATAATTAATTATATACAGGCAAAAATGAGTAATTGCTACCATATTCAAGCATTTGTTCAACAAAACCCTTTGGGTATTCCACTTTTACATCAACTATTTTATCACCTTGTTTTACGGGCACCAAACGTGGTTGTATAAATCCGCTGTAGGGGGCAACGTTCAATTTGGCATACCGGTCTTTAACCTCCTTCAGTAATTTTTGGTCTACTTTTATGCCATAGGTTTCAAAAAGGTTTTTTGCACCTTCAAAATCACCTTCCGATTTAATCCGCTGTACTTCCCTTAATAACTCACCAAATAACTTCCTAAGCTTTTCGTAATCATTTACAACAAAATATGTTTTTCCATTTTCAAATTTCCTTTCAATTACATTTTCAGATTTGCCATGCTCAAATGCCCATGCAGCAACCATCTGTCTGTTCCTCATATGTGCCTGCTCAATATTTGCACCAGGTTCTAACCTGTTCAGCTGCAACATGAGACCATTCCTGATGTATCCATCATATTCAGCCTTACCTACTTCCAATGATGGCATCACACCTATATCTACCAATTTCGTGTCCATAATATAATACAAAGCCACCAGATCGGCACGGGCTTCTTCAAGTGGGGAAGAATAGTTTTTTATGGTTTCACTGGCACTTGCCACACCGGGGTTTAGCTGCCCTGATGCATGGCCTATTACCTCATGAAGTGCAGTATGCAGCTTGTCGCTTAACATTTTATGTTCTTTAGCACGGTTAAGCTCCTCTTCGTTATAGGTAAATTCTTCAAGGGATCCAGTACTTCCTGCAAGGTTATAAGCATCTGATATATTGCCTAAAGAAACAGACTTTGATCCATGGATTTTCCTGATCCAATCAGAGTTCGGCAGGTTTATTCCAATAGGTGTAGAAGGGGCTGCATCGCCAGCTTCTACAACAACAGTGGCAACCTTGTAAGAAATCCCTTTCACGTTTGTCTTTTTATGTTCGTCCAATATGGGCGAGTTGGACTCGAACCATTGCGCATTTTTAGAAAGTGCTTCCATCCTTTGACTTGCTTCGGCATCCTTGATTGAAAGAACTGCCTCATAAGCTCCTCGATAGCCAAGTGCATCACCATATACTTCTATAAAACCATGGATGATATCCACCACAGCTGCTGTATCGCTCACCCAGGCAATATTATATGCATCAAAATCTTTTAAATCACCAGTTTTATAATATTGGATCAGCTTTGACAAGGATTTTTTCTGGTTGGGATCTTCAGATACTGCTACCGCTTTTTCAAGCCAATAAACCATTCTTTCTATAGCTGGAGAATACATACCGCCCACTTTGTACATTTTTTCAACCAGTTTACCGTCTTCTTTTAGGAGTTTGCTGTTAAGTCCGTACATTACGGGCAAAGTATCGTTCTTGTCCACCAGCTGCTGGTAATATTGGGCAACTTCAGCTTGTGTCACTCCTTCATAATAATTGTTTGCGGAAGATGCTATTAGGTCCTTACCTTCTTCAAGGTTTATTTTTTTAGCATCTACTTTGGGGTCAAAAATTACTGGCATGATCTTTTGGATGAATTGTTGTTTGGATTCTCCTGCTGCCAGTGGAAGCTGCTGTTCTTGCAGTCCCTTTACAAGTTGCTTGAAATAATCCTGCGAAAACTGAGGCACGAATTTATCATTGGCATAATGGTGGTGGATGCCATTTGAGAACCAGAACCTTTTGGCATATTTCAGAAGATTGTTATAATTGGTATTTGTAGTATCCCTGGAAGTATTTTGCAAAATTGCTTCCAAGGTTTTTCTTACCGCCAGGTTATGCTTATAATTTTGGTCATAAATTATATCCCTTCCAGAAAGGGAGGCTTCATACAGATAATAAGCAAGCTCTTTTTCTTTTGGGGAAAGATTTTCAAAACCAGGGACTCTGTACCGAAGTATTTGAAGGTCAGCAAACTGATCAACCTTCACCTGAAAAGTATCACTCTTTACTTGGTCACTTCCAATTGATACATTATCAATTGTGCCCGGTGTACATTTGATAAATATAAATGCAAAGATTATAAGATATATCCTGTTTATCATTTTACTTATTGTTGTTTAATATTTGATTTTCAAATAATTTAAGTTTCATATTGACATAAAAGCTTTCTTGTGGGTGTAGCTAATATGCCTGGTTATAATTTTCTAGTTCGCTTGTATATAGTGGTTATTTTTAAATATTATGATGCCAGTTCATTAAGTATGTATTGTTCTACCAATTCTTCAAGTACCTCCAAAGGAACGGCACCGTTTGTAAGGACCACATCATGAAATTCCCTTAGATCGAATTTGCTTCCCAACCTGCTTTTTGCATTTTCCCGCAACTCAAGGATTTTCATCATGCCAATCTTATACGCAGTAGCTTGCGAAGGGATAACTATATGCCTGTCCACCATACTTTCTACTTCAAATTCTGCTGCGGCAGTATTGTTCCGGTAGTATTTGAGGCCATCTTCCCGGGTCCATTTTTTGGCATGTATCCCTGTATCCACTACCAGCCTGCAAGCCCTCCATAATTCCATGGCCAGACGCCCAAAATCTGAATATGGATTTTCATACAGCCCGATTTCTTTTGGCACCAGCTCACAGTACAACCCCCAACCTTCAGTATACGCGGTATAACCACCCAAAGTCCTGAATTTAGGAAGCCCTTCCAGCTCTTGGGCAATTGCAATCTGCATGTGGTGGCCTGGTAGGCCTTCGTGATACGCCAATGCCTCCATTTCGTACTTCGGCATTGCGGTCATATCATATAAATTAGCATAATATATGCCTGGCCGTGAACCATCAGGGGCAGGCCTGTAATAAAAAGCTTTTCCGGCAGAGGTTTCCCTAAATGCTTCTACACGCCGTACTACCATATCTGCCTTAGGTTTGGTAATAAAAAGCTCATCCAACCTGGTTTTCATATTGGCTATTACCACTACCGCAGAATCCAGGTAAGCAAGGCGGCCTTCGTCTGTATTAGAATAGTAAAATTGAGGATCTTTTTCCATAAATGTGAAAAATTCCTGTAAAGTACCCTTAAATCCTACCTTCTTCATTATGTCCTTCATTTCTTCATGAATCCGTGATACTTCTTTTAATCCTACTGAGTGAATTTCATCGGCCGACATATCAGTGGTGGTAGTATATTTAAGCATGAGGTTATAATATTTTTCCCCATTAGGTAAGTGCCAGATACCAGATGTATCACCCGCTCGTTTCTCTTGGCTTTCAAGGAAACTGATCAGCTTTTCATAGGAAGGTTTGAATGAATTTTTCAATGCAGCTTCTGCATTTTTTAGCAATTGTTCCCTTTCTTCTGATGAAATGTTTTTTTGATCCGATATCTTCTTTTTGAAGTCTTCAAACAATGAATTTGTGGAAGTTGATTGCTCTAATGGTTGGCCGGAAATTAACTTCCTGCTGTCACTAATTACCTTGGGGAACAAGAACTTTGGCAGCACTACACCTTTTTGTTCCCTTACTTTCAAGTTCTCGATGAGCTGGTCTACAACAGCTGGGATATTGTTCAATCTGGCAATGTAGGCCTCTGCATCTTCCTTATTAGAGATCTGATGAAAATTTATCAGGAATGCACCCACAAAAGATTGAAAACCAAACATCTGGTTTACAGGATAATCATGAAAGCGGAAAGGGGATTTTTCAATTTCTTCTGCTACCTCATATTCAAATAATTTAAAGGACAGCTTTGTCTGGTAATCCAAAGCTTCATAATTAATTGAATCATTTAAATAGGCGAAATTTTGTTTGGAGATTTGCAGCTCCTGCTGTACGAATTCGTCAGAAATGTCATTCCATTTGTCGTAATCTTTTTTGATGCCATACATGGTTTGTGTCTCAGGCTTCCTGTCGACCGATTCATTAAAAACCTGCTCAAAAAAGTCATTTGCCTTTTTTGATTCTGCCTGCATTTCTTCGCTTGTATACACAACAGCGGGCTCAGGAACTGAGGAGCCCGGGCTGGTACATCTAAAGGAAACAGTACTTAAAAAACATAATAATAAGATGAGATAAATATTTTTGTACATAAAAAATTTGATAATATTTAAAAAATAATTAAGTTATTCTAGAACTTAAACAATAATGTTAGCTTCTATATATTCATCTAAAAAGGTTATTTATAAGCAAATTAGCATAATTATCCTTGATTTCTTAATTGTCTTCCTAAAATTAAATAAACGTATGGTTAAGGTGATCTATGGCTAATAATTTTTTAAATAAGATACCATTTTGCATTAAAAGTATTAACAAAAAATAAATATGTATGAGGAATAAACTTTTCCGGATATGCCTAATTATTATTATGGTTGTTTCTGGTTTTATAATCTACTTAAAATTTAAACCTGCGCCAACACTGTCCAACTTTAAAAGAGAAGATCCCAATATTTCTTTTCAAGATTTTTATTTAAGGAAACTAAATCAAAGTAAGGAAAAGGGGGTTCGGGCTGAAAATCAGGAAAAACTACTTATTTATGATGAAGGTGTCACAGATCTTGCTATACTATATATTCATGGATTTGGTGCGTGCCGGGCAGAGGGTGAATTTGTTACGGATTCTATTGCTTCAAAGTTAAATGCCAATACCTATTATTTGAGGCTTCCGGGCCATGGCACCAACCGTGAAGACCATGCCTCAAGCACATTTTCCGATTATATTTGTGAGGCAGAGGAAGCTTTGGCTATGATGCCCAAGCTGGGAAAGAAAATTATCGTAATTGGAACAAGTATGGGAGGGATGCTTGCAACATACCTAGCCGCTACCTATCCTGACAAAGTAGATGCTTTGATTCTGGTTTCCCCTTTTTATGATTATGCCCATGTAGCAGGAGGGTTGGTCAATATACCAGGAATGGTAAATCTCGTGGCTATTTTAGACAGAAAGGGCAGGGTCACCCTGCCTGTGCAACAAATTAAAGACGGATACATATTGCCTGAATATGAAAACTTTTGGTATACCGAACAGAAATATGAAGCCTTGCTTTCATTGGAAGATTTGAAAGATTTTGCTGCTACACCAAAGATCTACAGTAAAGTTACCGCTCCCACACTCATGTTTTATTATTACAAAAATGAAGAAGAACAGGATAATGCAGCTTGTGTCAAAACCATGTTAGAAGCATTCGATCAATTTGGCAAAGCAACCAAGCCAAATCATCTAAATAAAAGAGTAAAAATTGAAAACGGGGACCATGTTATGTTCAGTAAATATATCAATAATGATAAAACTTTGATATACAAAGAATTAACTAAATTTATAGAGAGCGTGTTTGAAGTAAAAATTCAAGATGAACAAGGTCATAAAACTTTGAAACAGATAGATATATTGGAATGAAAAAAATATAAACTTTCAAAAAGAGTAGTTTTCATTCTTCAATAAACTAAATATCACCAAAGATTTGTTCTTTAATCGCTGGCCATTCATGTTTTAAGATACTGTAGTAAACAGTGTCCCTTCTTCTCCCACCATTCATTAATGTGTGACTTCTAAGTATTCCTTCCTCTATCGCACCTATTTTTTTGATAGCCTTTCTCGACCTAAGGTTTAATACATCAGTTTTTAATTCTACTCTCTCATAGCCCAAAACTTCAAAAGAATGCTGCAATAACAAAAACTTACAATTTTTATTGATTCCTGTTCCCATGAAATCGGTGCCAATCCAGGTCCACCCAATTTCCAATCTTTTATCGATAACAGATATATTTCCAAGGCTGGTGCTACCAACTACTTTACCAGAATTTTTATCTATGATTACAAATGGATATCGAAGGGATTGTTGTCTGTGTTTTCGGGCTTTCTTTATATATCCGTGCAGGTCTGCCGCTGTTTCAATATTGATGAGGGGCATATATTTCCATATAATAGGATCGAAAGCCACTTCCTGTAAACCTTTAAAATCTTTGAAAGCCAAGGGCCTGAGAATAACTACGGAGTTCTCCAGGATAATATCTTCTTTAAAGTTCATTTGTTAGCTTGTTAGCTGTTAGCGATTGGCGTTTAGCTTAGCTATTTTATTGACATTAGCGAATCCTGGCTTTTATTCATTTAACTATAACTGCTAATTTTAACGTTTTAGCTATTATCCATTAGCTGCCGAAAACTGCTAAATGCTAACCGCTTAAAGCTAATTACTAATCACCCCATATTATGATAAACCTGCTGTACGTCATCGTCTTCTTCAAACTTTTCTAGCAATTTTTCTATTTCTTCTTCAGCCTCAGGGTCTAACTGTTTAGTATCTAAAGGTATACGCTCAAATCCTGCATGTATAACTTCAAGATCTTTTCCTTCAAGTACTTTTTGGATAGCACCAAATTCTGTCGGATTGCCATAAATGATAATGTTATCACCTTCTTCAAAGACTTCATCAGCACCAAAGTCAATCAGCTCAAGCTCAAGCTCTTCTACATCCATTTCATCTTTCATAATCTTGAACATACATTTCCTGTCAAATAGAAAGTCTAAGGAACCTGTAGTGCCTAGGTTCCCACCAGATCTTGAAAAATAACTTCGTACATTGGCTACAGTACGCGTAGGGTTGTCTGTTGCGCATTCTACAACAATTGCGATGCCATGAGGGCCATAACCTTCATACACTAATTCTTTATAATCTTCCTGTTCTTTAGAAGAAGCCTTTTTAATGGCACGTTCAATATTTTCTTTGGGCATATTTTCACCCTTGGCATTTTGGATCAAAACCCGGAGCCTGGAATTGGTTTCTGGGTTTGGGCCATTTTCTTTTACTGCCATAACTATTTCCCGTCCTATCCGGGTAAAAGTTTTGGCCATATGGCTCCATCTTTTCATTTTTCTTCCTTTTCGGAATTCGAATGCTCTTCCCATAGTTTTACAATTTAATATTTTACAAAAATAGATTTTTCCACCACATTGTTAAAAAGCAAACTGTTTTTATTTATGAGGTAAATTTTTACTTTTTAATAAGTAATAATCAAGGAGTTCCATTATGCTCTAGTCTCTTTATTTAATTTTAAAATTATTTATTAATGCGGCAGTTAATAAGATATGGAATAGAAAATTTCAATTTCTGCCTTGCTGGGTTTGTTTATAAATTTTTTTAATATCCCAAACCTCTCCAAAAAACCTACGATTCTGTTTCCTGTAATATTCATCAGGTTTTTCAATATCCCAATGGATAAAAATAATTTAATATTGAATATCAATAAACAGGATTTTCAATCAAATGACAAAGAACAAACTTTCCATACTTCTTTTTATATTCTTAATCTTATCATTGCTCCCCTTATTTTTGCAGGCCCAAAAATCTGCAGATACTGAAAAAGCTCTTTACAGAGCAGAAAAGCTATTTGACATAAAGAATTATAAAGCAGCCCTTCCTCTTTATCTGGAGATTGAGTCTTCTTATGCCTCAGATCCGTTGATCAATTACCGAATTGGGGCATGTTATTCAAATGAGGTAGAAATCAACAATCAGCTTAAGGCTATTCCATACCTTGCAAAAGCTATTGCCAACAAAAATGAAAAAATACCTTCTGATGTGTATTTCTATATTGGCAAAGCATACCATAAAGATATAAGGTTGCCAGAAGCTATTGAAAGTTTTACAAAATACAAGAAAACAATACCTGCTGCTGAGAAGAAAAAAATTGCTGGAGTAGATGAACACCTCAGCATGTGCAACAATGCCGCTTTATTAATGGGAAGACAAAAAACCATAGAAATAAAAAATATGGGAAGCATGATCAATTCTGAATATACAGAATATAATCCTGTTGTTTCTGCGGATGAAGGTTTGATGGCATATACTGCACTACGCCCTAATAAAGATAAAATGAAATCTAGCCTTGAGTTTACCGAGGAAATTTATATCACTTTTAAAACTAAAAGTTCTAATTGGGAAAACCCAAAGCCAATGAAGGTGAACAATCATAGCAATGTGGGTACTGCCGGCCTTACGGCTGATGGGGAAAAGATGATTGTTTTTATTGGGGCCAGCAACAATACAGGCAATCTATTCATTATGGAAAAATTAGGTTCCGGATGGGGAAATCCTGTGAACATTGGTAGTAACGTAAATTCCAACTACCTGGAAAGTACAGCAAGTATTACACCTGATGGGAAAACTATATATTTTGCAAGCAATAGGATTGGAGGCTTTGGAGGTATGGATATATACAAGGTCGAAAAAAATGCTAAAGGTGTGTTCGGACAGCCTGTAAACCTTGGACCTACCATAAATACGGCGAAAGATGAAGATGCCCCTTTTATTCACCCAGATCAAAAAACAATGTTTTTTACCTCTGATGGCCACAACACCATGGGTGGCAAAGATATTTTTAAGACCGTATTGACTGATAATAAATTTTCAAAACCTGAAAATATGGGATATCCTATAAATACCCCTTCAAACGACAACTACTTTACTCTTACAGCAGATGGCCGAAAAGGTTATTTTTCTTCGGATAGAAAAGGCGGTTATGGAGGTCAGGACATTTATACCTTTGACATGCCAGAAGAAGATGCAAATATTCCTTTAACACTGGTTAAAGGCAGGATATTGGCAGGTGAAGATTTAAAGCCTGTCCCTACATCAATAAAAATAGTGGACAATTCTACCAATCAAAAAATAGACTATGTTTATAATCCCAATAAAGAAACCGGCGATTACCTTATTATATTTCCTCCGGGAAAAAATTATGATATGGTAATAGAGTCAGAAGGGTATATGCCATATGCTATCAATATTAATATACCTGACCAAACTTATTTTTATGAGCTTTATCAACAAATTCATTTAAAGCCAATCAAACAGTTTGATGTTGTTGTTGGACAGGAAGTAATAGTAAAAAATGCTTTTTATGATACAAAAACTTCTGTGATTTATGATGTGAAAAAAGCAAAGGAATCTATGTTGGTAAAAAGCGACAGTGTAGATGTAATGGAGCTTATGGATGCCATCATTGCTTCCAATGACCAGGTTGCTTATGAATATCTGCTTGAGTTGATGTTCCATACCAATCCTATCGACGCAGTTAATTTTAATGAAAATGAAAAACTTGAAATAGAGGCTGCAAAAAGATTTTATTATTTTGATGAAAGTGAGGAGAAAGACCTTGAGGCAAAACATATAGGCAATGAAACCATATATACTTTGCCCACCATGTATGTAACAGAATTGGCAAAACAACAAAAGAAAAAAGAAACCATTGAAGCCCATTTTGACAAGAAGCTTCTTGATCCGGTATACAAACTTTATTTTGATATTGGGAAAAGCGAGTTGAAACAAACATACCTTACTGAGCTGGATAAAGTTATGATGGCTTTAAAAACCCATGAAAATTTAGGGATTGAAATTTCAGGCTATGCTTCATCAGAAGGAGATGCTGAAACAAACAGGGCATTATCAAATAAAAGAGCGATTGAGGTATTAAATTACTTCAACTATAAAGGAGTAGTAAGAAGGAGGATTATTGCCAAAGGATATGGTGCAACAAAAAATGAATCCAACAATATGCAAGAGGGCAGAAGGGTTGAGATCAGGATTATAGACTTGAACAAAATATAATGTTTAAAAATACAATAAGATGAAAAGCAGCAGCAAATATCAGCTGCTTTTATTTAATCAAAAAGGTTGGTGTTCGGGGCCCGGATATCAAAATCATCCAACCTGAGTTGAGTGATGCCACCTGCATTGAAGCCAAAGTTTGCCAATCCTGGGGGCACATTTGGATAATATGCCAAACGGAGTTGGAAAGTATTAAACGTCAATAAGTCATTATTGAGCCTTACCCCCAGGCCGTAACCCTGAAAAAGTTGGCCCTTAAACAAGGGTTCATTATTGGATGCAATTTTGGCAATATCTGCGAAACCAAATATTGCCACCCTAAAGCCAATAATGTCCAATGGTGTAAAATCCACTGTTTCAAAACTTAGCACAATTTTTCTTTGTCCCCTCAAAAAGAAATCGTTTCTGAGCCCCCTGATACCATTTTCATCTCTAATATTAATAAATTCATCGGCAAATCTCCTGATACCTAAGGTATATTGAAGTTCTAAAAATTGCCTAACCCGATGTTTCCGAAACCCGATCAAGTTGCTAAAAAAATTGGTTTCAAGTTTCAACACACCTTGTTCCAGGATTTGATTTCTGATAAAGCTGCCTGCGCTTACACCAAGGTAAGTATAACCATAATTGCGGACCAAACCACCGCGTGCCCACCTTATACCAAGGTAAGGGCGGTCATAAAATTCACCCAATGAAACCCCTGTGGTGATCTCAATCAAATTTCCATAGGGGATATCTTCTGTACGCCCATATCCATATATCAGCCTGTCTTTATAGTATTTCCTTGTGGATAATCCTATGGTAGCCAGTAAGGTAGTATTCGAATGATATGATTGATTTGTGTCGGCACTCACCAATGGCCGTAGGGTGAAGTTTGTTCTTTTTACCCTTGCGGCAGCCACTATCCGGGACCTCTCCCGTTGGCTTTCCCGGCTGGAGCCAGTAGGGAAGGCCTTTCCTAGCCATAGGTCCTGAACACCTGCTTTTACAGGGAAAATAATGGCTGTGTCGAGGAAGCTTATTCCAGCAAGGTATTTTATATTGCTAAGCTCCAATCCTCCCGCATACCTCATTTCTGGTGTTATAAAATCCCTGAACAACCTAAAAGAAAATCCATCTTTAAAGTATGTATTTGCAAAGCTGATCTCACCAGTCACAAAAGTCCCGCTCATATTGGGGATCCTGTATGATCCTTCATAACCGAAATTTTGTTTGAGCCGGTGATCAAAAAATACCCTGTTCAGCAATTCGTGCCCCAAACCTAGTATATTTCTGTCGTCAATGGACAATGCTGCGGCGTTAAAGCCTCTCGGGGTGAAATCACCTGAAATCGACCAAACATCTTGCGTTATTATTATAAGATCGACTATATCCGGATCATCTATACTTGGAACTACAATAATCCTCGCATCGCGTATAAAAGGCAGCTGTCGGATCACCCTTTCATTGTCTGCCAGCAATAATGGATCAATATAGTCACCTTCTTTAAACAACATATTGTTAAAGATCACCCTATCTTGTGTGTCAATATGCAATTTATTGGCTGTCCTGGTTGCCCAGGCCTTACTTGATCTGGCGGTATCTTCCAGGGTAGGGCCAAAAACTTCAAGTTTTGTTAATTTTATTTTCCTGATAATCTTTCCATCATAAGGCATAAATATTTCCTCACTTTGCTGTAAAGTATTTTGATCTCCCAGGGTTTGGGAGTTATCTGAAGCTGGGGCAGCAAAAAGCAAATTGTATAATTCTTTGGTAATTTTATTTTTATAAAATTCTGTTTTCAAAAAGTCATAAAACGCTTGCGTTTTTGGGGAGGTCCTTGTGGTGATTTGTGCTGTATCAGGTACATAAATTACTGTGTCATTTTTGATATACAGGGTGGTGTTTCCTAAAATCAAAAAACTATTGGCTTTAACTTTTAATGAATCGCTGGTAATAAATAATCGTTTAGCGCTAACTTCGGTAGGAGGAATTAGCAATGCTAAAAAAAATAAAATTTTTAAGCTTAAAAGTTTATTTAACACAAGATTATTCACTGAAATTTAGAAGAACATTAAATTGTGGTATATAAGATTTCACGTGGTATTCCTATAATTAGGTATTCTTGCCAATCAGGAATAAAGATCTACAATATTTAATCCAATTACCTTCAGGTACCCGTAAAAAATAAAATTAAGACTGCTTTTTGGAATTATGATCAAGCCCAACCATTATTTTAATGATTTAAATGAATATATGCAATTTATCTTTAGAAAATCTTTGGGTTAGATTTTTTATATGGTATTTTAAAAATTATTATTGAAATGTTAAAGAAAGTCAATATCCACATCCAAAGGATATTTCATAAGGAACTGTAAAGCTTCTTTAACAGTAAGTCCATGAAATAAGACTTTAAATAATATCTCTGTTATTGGCGCACGCACTTTATAATGTTCTGCTAACCTTTTGGCTATCTTAATCGTGTTGACACCTTCTGCAACTTCTTCCATTGTTGCGAGGATGTTCTCCAGGCTTTCTCCTTTAGCAAGCCTGAACCCTACGGTATAGTTTCGGCTTAGCTTGCTTGTGCAAGTGGCAATCATATCACCAACGCCTGCAAGGCCAAGAAAAGCATGCGTATTTCCTCCTAAAGCCTTTCCAAGGTAAATCGTTTCCACCATACCTCTGTTGATTAATAATGCCCGGGCATTTTCACCAAGGTCTAATCCGCTGAGGGCCCCTGATGCTATTGCAATGATGTTTTTTAAAACGCCGCACAATTCCACGCCAATCATGTCAGAGCTTCCATATACTTGAAACCTATCGTTCCGCAACAGTCTCTGGCCTTCATGAATCACTTCATGAAAGCGGCTGGCAATTACCGTCGCAGCTGGTTGCCCATCGCTAAGCTCTTTTGCCAGGTTAGGTCCAGCCATACAACCTACCCTTACCACTACACTTTCTTCCCGGATTACTTCGCTCATGGTGCGTACGCGATTTCGGTTCAATGGCGTATTGTCATCCAAAACCTGTCCTTCAGGAAGGCATATATCAAAACCTTTGGTTCCATGGATCAGGATATGGTATGGGTGCAGGTACGGGGAAAGCATCCGCATCATCTCCCTGAAATTTGCAGATGGTACAATAGGAAATATAATATCACATTCTTGAGCAAGAAGCCGCAGGTCTACCGTTGGATGTACCCGGGGGTTTAGGTTTTGTCCGCAGCTTTTCCTTGTTGCCTGCATCTCTGCTACCAATTCTTCTTTGCGGGCATATAATATGACCTCACGGTTCATGCTTAGGATATTGGCTACCGCTGTACCGAAACTTCCCGCCCCAACTACTCCTACAGGTTTAACGGATGTGTTTTTGTAAGCCATATCCTTTTAATCTATTATGATAGTAAAACAAAGTATTAAGGTCCTGGGTAGCAATATCGCCTGCATCAGTAAATATCAATGGGCGCTTTACATGGTACATGCCCACATTGGCAATGCCATGACGTATGACTTCATCAAGGTCGTTTTTAAAATGGGGCGCCAAGTCCAGCTTTCCTTCTTCATGCAGTTGAAAAATTGCCTCGCGAAGCATTTCAAAATATACTTTAAAAGTATTATATTTTATGAATTGTTCTTCTTCAGGAAGCCTTAAGATACTATACAAGTCCAGTTTTGGGTTTTGTTTCCTCAATAAGGAAAAAGCTGTATAAGCTACCAGGTGGCTTGAAAATACCCTGTTTATTTTTTGGTATTCCGTAACAATAGCATTCCCAAGCATGCGGGTATATTCTTCTTCTCGTTGCCTGTCTTTTGTAATAACCCCATTAGATACGAAATAGTCACGCGTGTTGATGGCACGTCCCTGTTTATCAAAACTTTTGCCTTTGTCATCAACCATATTTCCAAGTACATCCATCCCTCTCCCAATAGAAACAGAAATATCGGAGCCTTTTGTAAAAAATTTAATAAGAAAAGTCGTTATTTTCAATGAGCTGGAATATTCATCAGTTTCTACATAATATCGTTCCTGTCCTTTCATTTTCAGATATTCATTGATCAGGACAGGGGCTTCCAGCACAAAATGATAATTTAATGTAACTGGAATAATAAATATTTTCCTGGCTTTATCTTCCCCATGCACTGCATAGTTTATTCTTTGGGCTTCCATGGCTGTACCAAGAAGGCCAAGCTTAAGGCTATTGTCGATTTTTCCAGACCTTGACCTGGTGCCACCAGGGAAAAAAAAGCTATGGCAACCTTTTTGGATGGCAAGGCTTGAATAAGTTTTCAGGGTTTCTAGATATGGAGTATTTTTCTTCCTCCTGTCCACTTTATAAGCCCCTAGGCTATTCATGAAATAGGCCAGCACTTCAATATTAAAAAGATTCAATCCTGCCCCATATATAAATGGTGGAAGTCCGAGGGAATGTATGACCCATCCGATAAGAACAGAATCAAGATTGCTAAAATGGGTAGGAACCATTATCACGGTGCCTATTTTTGCCAGGCTGCGGATTTGTTCTTTTGCCCCTGTGATTTGGATTTTATCCCTGAGTTTTAGTTGGGTGCTCCATAAGGACCTAAACCCTTTTACCCTTGAAGCATTTAGTAATCTCGAAAAACCAAACGTTACAATAGAGCGGGCCATCCTATAAGATGATGGATTAAAATTTCCTGCTATTTCGTAGGCATAACGTGTTACTATTTCTTCCAGGATATCCTCTTCTGTCTCCTTGCTGTTCTCAGGGTCATTAGATAAGTTTACAAGTTTTGATTTTATTTCTCTCCAAAAAGAAGCTTCGTCTGCCGGGTCTACACGCCATGAATTGTTCCTGAGGCGGAGGCTTTCGCGGTAAAGTGTAGTCTCTAATTCATCGATCAATGAATTTTTGTTGCCAGCAGCACTTTTTATCCTCCTGATACTTTCACTGATTACTTCTTGTATAAAGTTTTTTCGGTTACGGCTTAATTG
>JALZND010000255.1 GCA_030857845.1 Bacteroidota bacterium
GAGAATCTATCAGGCCTATAATGATCAGGATTTAGTCCTTAAAATAAAGCAAAATGACATAAAAGCTTTTGAGGAGATCTACTTTAGGTATAAAGGGAAATTGAAATCATTTACCAATTCATATATTAAAGATAGTATTCAGTCCGAAGAGGTTCTGCAGGAAGTCTTTATAAAATTATGGGAAAAAAGGCATTTAATTGATGAGAACTTATCCTTAAAATGTTACCTTTTTCAAATTGTAAAAAATCATATTTTTAATCTTTTTAGAAAGAAAGTTCATGAAATTAGGTTGGAAGATGGTCTTTCAGTCGAACATTATGCCAAAAATTACACTGAAGAGCAGATGGATTATTACGATCTGAAAAAAACTACCTTAGATCTAATAAATAAACTTCCCCTTGCACAGCGAAGTGTGATAACTATGAGCAAGCTTGAAGAATTGAACAATGACGAGATTTCCATAAAATTAAATTTGTCAAAACGTACTGTTGAACATCATATCTATTTAGCCATCAAAAGCTTAAAGAAGAGCTTATTGCTTATAAAGTAAATAGGAACTTTTTAATACTTTTTCCACTAAAATCAATTAAAGCAATATCCTTTCAATTTTTTTTTCCCAACCACAAGGGTTACTATTTTGTCATACATTAATCCCCCTACTAATTTTCTTCACCTGCTGAATTTTTTTTTCATCTCCATTAAGTAAACCCAATTTATAATGTGTACTACCCTAAAACAAGATAATATATTGTGAAAGAAGAAATCATTATAAAGTTTTTGAATGGAGAATGTACATCGGAAGAACTGAGGTGGGTAAAGGAATGGCAAAAAAATCCCCATTTCAAAAAGGGGTTTGAGGCCATTATGGAAGAAAGATGGAATCAAACGAACCTTTTGGGTTCTACAGTCACAAACAATGAAAAACTTCCCCGGAAAATCCAGGAAATAATACAAAATGAATCTTACGTAAATAAAAGCTCCCTCCCTTTAAAAAAAGAAATTCGGTTTGATTTATCCTATTACCTTCGGGTCGCAGCTGTATTACTCATTTTTATCTTTTCCTTTTTTGTAACCTTCTATTTATTTAATAATGAAGCGACTGAAAATGATATTGTAGTAGAAATTAAACAAATAAAAAAGGAGGCTTCCATTGGTCAAAAACTTAGTATTCAATTGCCGGATGGTTCTAAAGTCGTTTTGAATTCCTGCTCCTCTTTAAGTTTTCCGGAAAAATTTAACGACACGCTCAGATTGGTGCAGCTGATCGGGGAAGCATTTTTTGAAGTCACATCTGAAGCATCCAGGCCATTTAAGGTTTTTACCAATTCAGCAACAACTACAGTATTGGGAACATCCTTTAACATTAACGATAGAGGAGAAGGCGCAAGGGTAATTTTAACTGAAGGCAAAGTAAAAGTAGAATCACCCAATCTCTCTGAAAATAACAAAAACGTCTTTTTATCCCCTGGGGAAATGGCTATTGTAAATGCTTTGGAAGGCGATCTGGTGGTAGAGCAAGTGGATGTTCATGAACAGACAGCCTGGCAAAGAGGGGTTATTTTGTTTAAAAATAAGCCATTAAACGATATATTTTCTCAATTGGAAATATGGTACAACGTAGATTTTGAAATATCTAAAAAAATAAACCATAATTCAAAAGTAAGTGGGGAATTTGCCAATGAAAACCTCGAAAATATTCTTTCTGGTTTATCTTTTTCATTTGATTTTCAATATGCCATTTCTGGCAATAAGGTAAAAATATTTTAATAAAAACTCAAACTTTAAACTTTTTAAAATGAATCATCAAATTTTTTATCGGGGACCATAAAGATGGAATTAAAAAAGAAGGGGGTAGTTTCCATCGCTAAATGTTCAACTACACCCCTAAAAACATTTAAGCTTTTCTTACTTAAACAACATTAAATTTATGAATATAAATTTACAATACCTAATTATTAAGGTGTCAAAAACTCTATTATACGGCCTCTTTCTACAATGTTTCTTCTTTTCGTTTTTATTAGCAGAAAAAGGAAGTGCACAAGGAAAGAACCTTGACAAAACATTCCTGAATATTGAAAAACAGGTATGGCCTCTCCAGGAAATCATAGGTGAAATTGAAAGAAATACCGAATTTCATTTTGTTTATCCTGATGAATTCCTCGCCAGTAACACAGAGGTAAAACTCCCTCTAAGAAAGACTTCAGTAAAGAAAATTCTTTTGGCTGCATCCAGGGATGCCGGATTGAAATTTCACCAAATAAATAACGCAATATATATTGGAAAAACTGAAGTAGAACTAAAAACTAATATTTCGGAGAATGCACCCCAGCCCATAACCGTAAGTGGCAAAGTCACTTCAGCAGAAGACCCTGCTGGGCTTCCCGGTGTGAATGTTTTAATAAAAAATTCTACTCAGGGTACTGTTACGGATATCAATGGGGAATATAGAATAGAAGTACCTAACACGCAATCTATTATTGTATTTAGCTCTATTGGTTTTACTTCTGAAGAAGTTGTAGTAGGTGATAGAAGTACAATTGATTTTATAATGACTCCCGATATCCGTTCTTTGAATGAGGTGGTGGTCGTAGGTTATGGTGTACAGAAAAAAGAAACCGTAACAGGTTCAGTTGCCACTGTTAAAGGTGAAGAATTAATCAAATCTCCGGCAATGAACTTATCCAATTCAATTGCTGGCCGTATACCAGGTGTAATAGCAGTAAATAGAAGTGGCGAACCTGGCTATGATGGGTCTGGTATCCGTATCCGGGGTTCAAATACTTTAGGAAATAACGATGCTTTGATAGTCATTGATGGCATACCTGCCAGGGCGGGCGGTTTTGAAAGATTAAATCCTGCTGATATTGAAAGCATCTCAGTATTGAAAGATGCCTCTGCCGCAATATATGGTTCACGTGCTGCAAATGGAGTAATTTTAGTTACTACAAGGCGGGGACAAACAGGCAAACCGGAGATTTCCTATTCATTTAACCAAGGGTTTGCACAGCCAACAGTAATTCCCAAATTGGCAAATTCAACACAATATGCTGAAATGCGAAATGATTTGGAAATATATAACCTTCCAGTGAATGAGTGGGCAGCTGCCCAATCTGCTTTCAGGGAAACAGGAAGTTATACAGGGCCAGGTGGCAATGAAATGAATGCACCTTACGGACCTGAAGATTTTGAAAAATTCAGGGATGGTTCTGATCCATGGTTTCACCCTAATACAAATTGGTATGACGCTACCTTAAAAACTTGGTCTCCTCAGTCAAGGCATAATCTTCAATTATCGGGTGGTTCTGAAAATTTCAAGTATATGACTTCACTGGGTTACCAAAACCAGGATGCTTTTTATAAAAATTCTGCCACGGGCTATAAACAGTATGACCTGCGTATAAACTTAGATGCTAATATAAATAAATATGTAAAAACTACCTTAGGAGTTCTTGGCCGTCAGGAAAACAGATTTTTCCCGACAGTTGGTGCGGGAGCTATATTTAGGATGCAGATGCGTGGGATTCCCACTTCACCAGCATTTTGGCCTAATGGCAAACCTGGGCCTGACATTGAAAATGGAGAGAATCCAGTTGTTATTACCACAAATCAAACAGGATACGACCGTGATACAAGATATTATTTACAATCCAATGGACAGGTTGAGATCTCCAACCCTTGGATAGAAGGATTAAAGGTGATTGGAACAGCTTCCATTGATAAATACATCAGAAATACAAAGAGATGGCGAATTCCTTGGTTCTTGTATACCCATCAAGGCAATTTTGAAGATGACGGCACACCAATTGTGATTCCTGGAAAACGTGGTCCTGCAGAACCAGAGTTGGGAATGGGCACAGAAGACCAGTTAAACATGCTCCTTGGTGCAATGATTACTTACGACAAAAAATTTGGTGAGCATTCATTTAACTTTTTGGCCGGAACAAACAAAGAAACTATTCAGAACAGCAACTTTGGTGCTTACAGAAGGTATTTTATATCTCCTGTTGTTGATCAAATGTTTGCCGGTGGCGATGAAGAAAGAAATAATAGCGGAGGTGCTTTTGAGCGTGCAAGGCTAAATTACTTTGGCAGGGTTGCTTATAATTTTCAGGAAAAATATCTGGCAGAATTCCTATGGCGCTTTGATGGGTCATATATGTTCCCGGAAAATTCCAGGTATGGATTCTTTCCTGGAGTAATGTTGGGTTGGCAGATTTCCGAGGAGTCTTTCTTTAAAGACAATGTTTCTTTCATGAATTATTTGAAGTTAAGAGGTTCATGGGGACAAATGGGTAATGACAATATTACTTATGGCCCTGATGGTCCTTTAATGGAATATCAATTCTTGTCAACATATGGTTTCAATGATTACATCATTGGAGGCAGACAAGCGAAAACATTATTTGAAACCCGGGTCCCTAATAATCAAATTACCTGGGAAGTTGCTAATAATGCAAATATTGGTTTAGAAGGTTCACTTTTAGATGGTAAAGTGTCTTTTGAGTTTGATTTTTTCTATAATAAGCGAACAAATATCCTTTGGCCTCAATATGGATCGATCCCGCAGTCAACCGGCATGACCCTGCCTCCTCAAAATTTAGGAGAAGTAGCGAATAAAGGTTTTGATGCATTGATCAGTTATAATAACCGTGTGGGAGATTTCAGGTATAATGTGAGCGTTAATGGTGGATATGCCAAAAATGAGGTATTGTTCTGGGACGAAGCTCCAGGTGCACCGGAATGGCAAAGAACTACCGGAAGGCCTATGTATACATACCAAGCCTATATTTATAATGGGGTATTTAGAGATCAGGCTGATATAGATGCAAATACTTTGGACTATAGTGCCATAACAAATACCGTTCGTCCTGGAGATATGAAGTTTAAAGATTATGATGGAGATGGTGCTATAACGCCTGATGACCAGGTAAGAAATGACAAGAACATAACACCCACTTTCCAAGGTGGATTAAACATCGGAATGCAATTTAAAAATTTCGATCTGGCTATTTTGTTTCAAGGAGCAGCAGGTGCACAGGTATATGTGAGTACCGGCGAAATGGGCAGTATAGGCAATTATCTTGAGGATATTTATGAAAATAGATGGACCTTGGACAATCCAAGTAGTGAGCACCCAAGGATTTCCGATAGGGGGAATCAATATTTTTCAAGTAATAATACCTACTGGCTTAGAAGCACTGATTACATAAGATTGAAGAATTTCGAGCTTGGCTATACAATACCCGCAGGCATAGTTGAAAGAATTGGGATTTCACACCTTAGAGTTTATGTAAACGGCCTTAATCTATTCCATATCGACAAATTAGGTGTCTATGATCCTGAAAACGCAAGTCCTTCAGGCCAGTATTATCCTCAATCAAGGATTCTCAATACTGGTTTAACTGTATCCTTTTAAGAATTTTATTTAAAAGCCCTTATTGAAAAAAAACTATGAATTATAC
>JALZND010000256.1 GCA_030857845.1 Bacteroidota bacterium
TTTAAAAATTTTGATTTTAAAATTAACAACTAAAATGGTGTTTTCTAATGACATCAATTATATTAAAGATTTCATAAGTTTTGAATTCAACAATTCTCTTATATTCTTACCTTCGCCATGGTTCGTGTCCCCACAAACCATGGTAGTTATCCATTACCTCCACAATAAATTCAATTGTACATTTAATAATAGAATATTCACTGAATCAATATCTTTATATTGATCCGCTTTTAAAAGACTTTGACAATTTTTTATTGTTGTCGTCCAAAAATAATTTTACCAATTTCAATATAAGACTTTCACTGAGGAAAAGAAGGTCTGTGAGCCACAGAGCTTGGAGAAAAATCACCACATGCTTCAGGAGTGATGTGGCAGATTCCAAAGCTGTTGACCGAAGATTTATTTCTGCCTTTCTCCTAGTTGGGCCACTTTAGCCAACCATCTCTTTCTCTTTATTTCATTAGAGGTTTTAATGATCCCTATGTAAGTTACCTTTACAGGGCTTATTCCGCAAAATTCTAAGGTTGCTTTTTTAAGTTGGTTTACACTTGGGCGGCCAAATAAAAAATAATAAACCCAACCAGGCTGGTCTAATGTTGTAATAATACGTGCCGTTTTACCTTTTAGTAACTTATCCCACCAGACAGAATTTTTACGGTACTGAAAAGCAAATCCAGGTAAAAATAGCCTATCTATAAACCCTTTCGTAATTGCCGGAAGCCCGCCCCACCAAACTGGATGCACCCATACCAAATGATCAGCCCATTTTATATGCTCCCATGCTTCCAATAAATCAGGCTCCAGTTCTATTCTTTTTTGGTACCCAAATTCTAGGTTTGGATTAAAATCCAAATCAGCCACTATAATTTCTTTAATTTCTGCACCTGTGCTTTTTGCACCCCTTTTATAAGCTTCTACTATTCCAAAATTAAATGATTTTCTGTTCGGATGCCCATTTATCAGCAGAATATTTTTACCCATTTGTCTAATTCTTTATTGATAAGGCAAAGCTAAGGGTCGGGCAATTTTAATTTTAGGACAAATGTCTAAAAGTCAATTCTTTTCTTATTCTGCTTAAATGCCGCTGGGTGATACCCAAATAAGAGGATAAGTATTGCAATGGGATTTTTTGAATATATTCTGGCTGGTTTTCTATCAGCATCCTATACTTCTGAACTGCGCTATCCCTTTGTAAATGGAATATTCTTTTTTCAAGTTCGATATATTGTTGTTCTGCAATAATCTTCAAAAATTTCATCCAATTAGGATGATTCTTTACCAGCTCGTCTATCTTGGTTTTTTTAATGACTAATATTTCTGATGAAGAAAGTGCCTGCATATTTTCTAAACTTCCTTCTCCTGTGATAAATGATGAGTAAGCTGCCATCAAATCATTTTGAAACCTAAAACAATATGTTATTTCTTCACCTGCGCCAGATAAATAATAGGAGCGGAAAACTCCCGACTTAATAAATGCAATTTCTGTACAAGGGTCCCCTTCCCTAACGAAGTATTCGAACTTGTTTAACTTCTTAGAGGTAAATAATTGATATACAACTTCAATTTCTTCTTTTGTAAAGACCTTAAATCTTTCTAAAAATTCTTTAATCATGGCTTAGGTTCAAAATTGTATAAATTACCGGTAGCTGCATGTAATCCTGAGTATTTAATAGAAATATGCAGCTCTAACAATAGCCTTATTTCATGAAATTAACTGTTAATAATTCAATAATTAATAATTTTTTTTAATTTCTATTTTCTTTATACCAATCATCAATTTCCTTATTGTCAAAAAACAGATGCACCGTCTTTCCAGCCATAATAGATTGAATAAAGTTTTTATCAAAATGAAGTGTAAATTCTTTGGCAGAAAGTGACTTGAAGTTTTCCATATATTCTCTATCCACCTCTTTAAAAAGTCCAGCTGTAAAGTAACCGATAAAAATCGTGTCGAGCCAAATTAAAGTTCTATCGGAGCCAACTTCCTTGATAGTTGAAAGAGCTGTTACTTCTATTCCATCATAATCAAAATAAAGTTTGACTATCTGTCTGAACTCCATGAGGCAATGGGCACTTTAACCATCTCAAAAAATGGAAAAGTTGTTTATAACAGAAGTATAGGTTATCGATTCATTTCAAAGGAAACACAAATATCCGCAGACGAAAAAACAAAGTATCGGATATGGTCTATTACCAAATTATTCACCGCAGTATTTTTTGGTTTTGACTTCATCATACTCCCTGAACAAATTATCCTAATCTATTCAGGTCCGATAATTTAAGAGAAGTATCCCGATTACAGGTTCGGATTTTATTTCCATTTTTATTGCTCATTATTTGTATTGTCTCCCTTAAATAGCAGCCACAAACAAAATGATAATTCTCTTATAAAAATGGGGATTGGGAGGTATGTAAACAAGGGGTTTTCAAAACCTTTTGAAAGAAACATAGTGAAACTATTTATAAAGTAGCATAATCCTGCAAGTGCATACAAGAATCCAAAAAAATTGTTAGTAAGTTCGACTTGCTTATTATATACCCAATTATAAGACAATAAAAACCAAAAAACACAAGTCCTATGCCATAGCCTTGTGCTTGAATATTTAAAGATAAAAGCGAAAGCGTATAAAGTTGATCAGGTTGCAGTGAATTTAAATAAGTTTCATTACTTAAAAGCAACAAAGGTGTTACTTGATTTAAAAAATTGACTGCAATAATTGCTGTTTGAATAACTACAAAAGACAATGCAAGTTGAAGTAATAGCTTATTACCTCTCTTAAAAAGGTGATATATTATCAATACAACTGGAGATAATTATCCCAAGCCGGACAAAAGTAGCTGGAATAACATTTGTTATTTCTTTTGCCGAAGTAGCAATCCCTAAGAAGAAGAATCCCAAAACTATAGTACTGGGAAACATCATGATTATCCCTGAAATGTCCTTATTCGTTCGTTTTGCCAACAATGACAAGAATGATACGAAACAAGCCCTACAATAAAGAAAGTTACAATTTGGATCCATAAGGTTGAACTCATAATATTGGGAAACCTAAGGCTATAATCCCTATTTTATCTTTTTATTCATAAACTTCTGCAGACCAGCAGTTCGTAGGTGACGTTATTTTACATCATTAGGTAAAAATTTCAAATAAGCGTTTAAATAATCTTGATTGAATATATCATGGCATTGCATTTTCTGATTTTAAATAAACTTTAAACAGAGAACCTTTACCCGTTTCACTTTCTAAATAAACTTTGCCACCTTCATTTTCAACTATTTTTTTTACGAGGTACAATCCAATACCTGTTCCTTCCACCTTTTTCTCAAAACGGGCAAAAGGTGTAAATATTTGGGTTTTATGTAGTGAAGATATTCCTATTCCATTGTCTTTGACTGATATAACCACAAACCCATTCTCTCCCTCGGTTTTGACCTGGATTTCTGGGATTGAATCTGGGGATCGGTATTTAATTGCGTTACTGATGAGGTTAAATATAATGCTGCGAATATTTTTTTTGGAGAATACGACTTCTTGCACTTTAAAATCCCAAAGAATATGGGCTTTACTTTCGCTTATTTTATCATTAAGGGTCATTTTAACTTCGTCTAATATATTTTCGAAATTAACTTTTTCTATAATTTCTTTATAGTTCCCTTCTATTTTAGCAACTTCAGACAGTTCAGATAGGATTTTATTCATTGAATTAACGGACTTATCCAGCATTTTCATAATAGTTTTCTGTTCTTCATTTTCGGATCCATGTTTTTCCATAAGACCGAGAGTTGTAGATTTCAAATGAATTACAAGTGCCTCAATATTTGCAAGGGGAGCCTTTAAGTCATGTGACACTGAATAAATAAATGTTTCGTGTGAAGCATTAAGTCTTTCTAGCTCTCTCAATACGTTGACTCTTCCTGTAATGTCTATAAAAGTAATAATAACGCCATTTACCTTATTATCTTTTAAGACAATGTATGGTAAAATATTCATTTGAAACCATCTTTTATCGTCAGTTTGGATTTCCTTTTCAAAAATCTCTTCTGAATTGATTACTTCCTTTATGTTTTCCATGATGGTAGAAAATCTGATATTATCTATAATATCTTCCATCGGTTTTCCTATATGTTCAGTTTTTAAATCGAACTGTTTCATGGCAGGAGGGGTAAATTTCCTTAAAATAAGATTGGCATCTACAAAAAGCTGCGGAATAATGGTATTCCTGAAATAGTTTTCCAGTTCATCATTTAGCTCTATTAGGTCCTTAATTTTTTGATTTTGATTTTTTGATTGGGGCATCATTATGTTAGAGAATTTATGAATCGAAGTAAGATAAGGATATTATTTTCCTATAGCAAATTTGTTATTATTGTTGTTTATGGAGTAGGATTTAATATCCTTTATATGCCTTAAAAAATCATAAATTACCTTGTTTTTTGAACTACCAATGTTACAAAAAAGGCACAATTGCTGTTAATCGGTATCAAGTATGATGGTCCTGTTTTATACCAATACAATTCCAGCCGCAAACCTCCCCGAATCACCCTTTCGGGCAGAAAAAAAATGCTTATTGTGCTTCAAGTACACCAAATTCCAAAAGTTGCAGCTTGTTTGCCTTCCATAGGTCTACCTTTGCTTTATTGCCTGGTTGAGGCTCAACTACACCTGAGTCCATACCAAATACGTTATAGAACTGCCTTGCAACGTCCTCTCCCACCTCATAGGATTCCAGGCAAATTGAAGGCCCTATACACGCAATAAGATCTTGTCCTTCGGTTCCAAAATCCTGATGCATTTTTAAAAGCGCTTTTTCCAAAATTTTTGCTACCGTTCCCCTCCAGCCAGAATGGATGGCCGCGATCGCTCTATTTTTTTTGTCATACAAAATTATAGGGACACAATCTGCAGCCAAAACTGCTATGCAAACACCCGGTTCATTAGTAATGAGCCCGTCAGTTTCCAGAAGTTCTTCCTTTGAGGTTGCTTTGCCTACATTCACAATTCGGTCCATATGTACTTGGGAAGGAATAAATAATTGGTTATCTGGCACACCCAATGCTGAAGAAAGAAGGTTTCTATTCCTACGAATCCCTTGTTTATCAGGAGAGCTTGAATAGCTTAAAGTGAATATTGGCAACTTTCCATTGGCCATTTTATCAGTTACAAAATGCTTTTGCCCCGGCACATTGTTAAGTAGGTCAAATTGCCATAGATGAAGTCCGCTTGTTATAACCTGATGCATTAATATCTTTTTTTAGTCTTAGTTTTAGCTTCAATTGAATTCCTAAATAATATAACCAGAATATCTTGTAGAATATAATACTGAAAGGCTTGGTTATATTTTTATAGATTAATTTAAGCCATTAATATCCAAACACAACATATAGGTCCATGATGCATTAAAAAAAATAGGGTATGAAGACGATGCCCCCTATAC
>JALZND010000257.1 GCA_030857845.1 Bacteroidota bacterium
GCTTTAAACTGAAAGAATTCTTAAGAAAACAAAAGATACTGGACGATGGCAACAAGATGATATAGGTAGCTCGGGCATACGCCAGGTCACAGGTTCCCCGCTTCGCTTATGGGCACGGCGAGTCCTGCTGTGCCCCCTGTGGTTCCCGCTACTCATTGAACAAGTAAAAATATGTAAAAAAATAATTTATAGGGTTTTTGATTTTTAGGGGTATAGTATGAAGTATTGTTTTTTATATTTTCAATAGTAACCCTCAATTATTATATCTTGTGGTAAACCTACACGCATGAAATATCTGGCAAATGCCTGTGATAAATGCTCCCTATAAGGAGGTAACAATCTTATTCTATTTCCATTGTTAAATTTTTTCACAAATTCTTTTAGGAATAGAAAATGGACTCCATATACATTTTTAAAATCAACAACTATATAGTCTTTAATTGAATATTCAGAATCTTTATTCAATAAATGATATCCTGGGGATTGACCTTTTTTTAACTCTTCAATTATTTTTTTTTTAGATTTAATAGTAGTTGGTTTTTGTCCTTCTGGTAAACTATCTAAGAAGGTTTGAAGTGAATAGTAGGGACATACAAGAACAATTTCAAGCTTTTCATTAACTAAATCACATGATTGTGAAAGAATAATTGAATCTATATATTCAACTTCAACTTCAGGTTGGCTTCCTTCTTCAATTAATTCAGGAGGTATAATGATAGGACATTTTTCTAAAAAATCACCTTGTTCCAGTTCATTAGTAAGGATATTTGTATACCACTGAAAGTTCATCAAAGAAAAGGTCGGGGAGTAAATTTTTTAACTTTTGAAATTCTAACCTTCAATTTTACTCGATTCCTCGGAAACTTGGCATTAATATCAAAACTATCAAAATTGGAATTTTGTTCTTCTGTTGTTTTAGTATTAATGGTTTTATTTTCAATTTTTAATTTTGAAAAATGATGTGTTTCTAGAAATATAATGTTATCAAGTAAAAAATTATTATTATTCCAATCAATTTCTGGATCATAAAATTCAATCTTAGTTGAAGGCGTAAAATTTCTTTTTTCTTGTAATAAAACAGATGTATTAGTGTGTTGAGGGTTATAATCTGTTAAAAATGGAATTATCATATTCTTTTTAATTAAACGAATTATATAGATCTCCTTCTGTTAATTTTTTAAACAATTTACTACATAATGCTTTTGAATTCTTAAGCCAAATCATTATTTCCTCTTTTTCAGGGTTCTTATTAAATCCAGTGATTTTAGTATTTAAAACTAACCCGTCTTCCACATCTTGTTTTCCATTATTTAGGCTAATGTTTAAATTCCCAAATTCAGTTTCATATTGTAAACCTAGATTAATATAATTAGGAAACTTAGTTGTTTCATAAAATGATTGTGAAAACTTTAAATTAAAATTATTATTAATAAATTCTAAAACATCTGTTTTTTCAAAATCAATCTTAAAAAAATCAAGAAAAATAATACTAGTGCTATAACTATCAACTTGATTATTTGCAGCTAAAAAAACAGTCAATAATTCTTCCGTCCATTCATAAAAGTCCTCCCAATAATACTTAGCATCATTAGTATTAAGAGATAAAATACCTGGTCCTACTTGAAATAATGGATAATCATTCTCTTTATGTCTAAACCTATAAGTAGGATGATGTATTAGAACATCAAGTGGAAATTCAGGTGGAAACAAACTTTGTCTAAATGGATATTTATCCTTTAATGAAGAATACAAATCTCCCATTAAGAACTGAAACCGATTAAGATCTTCTTTATTACTAATATTCCACCTTAATTCAAAAATCACCTCTTGTAGGGGTGCATTAGGTAATTTGCTCATTTACTTTTTGTCAAAAGCATCAAATAATTTTTTAAATCTATAACATTTTTTAGGTTCTACAAACATTATGCATCTATTGATTACGATTTTCAATATTTTTAGATTTGTTTAAAAAAACTACTCATCATCATATTTTTATGTCGATTCATTTTGATCTCTTCCAAACATTATGACTTATTACTCAAAATTTATTACAACTTTCATATAAATAATCAATGTTTCTTTATTTGCTTACTAATTGATCTTCTACTAACTACTTTATAAAAGTTATAAAAATTTATAAATTATCATAAATCTTCCTCTCTAACTTTACTAATCTCAGTAAATATTTTGTAGGTTTTCCCCTATAATGTTTATTTGTTCTTGTGCCCTTTTTTAATCTTTCTTCAAGAATTTCTCTTTGCATACATTCATAAATAAGGAACTTATATGATCTTATACTTTTGGGGTAACATTGGCTATCATAAAATAAATTCTGGTATGCTGCTCTGTGCATCCAAAAGCTCTATATAATAAAGTGCATCTTTTAATAGAAAAAGGACACAAGAAATAATACTTAAAACCTTTACCTAAATTACTATTAACCTTAACAAGAGGAATTTTATAGTCCATACTAGAAATTTCACCTGAACTTCTTTTAGTAACATTATATTTTAACCTTAAGCAACACCGATTTTGCCCAGAATATCTCATCCTTTCTTCTTGCTAAAATCAACCTTTCCTTATATTTTTAGAATTGATATTAAATCTATAGCATTTTTGAAGACAGACCCGAAAGCATTAATTTATAGCATTTTTGAAAAACATGTCCCTGACCCTGTAAGCCATTATTGTTTTGATCTATGGGAAGAATATAGGTTTAATTTTTTAGTTGCTAAAAAAAGGAGCACAAAACTTGGGGATTATCGATATAGTGGCCATGAACAATCACATACCATCACCATCAATAACAATCTCAACAAATATTCTTTTTTAGTAACGTATTTACATGAAGTGGCTCATCTTTTGACCTATTCGGAATACAAAAACAAGGTGAGTCCCCATGGACATCAATGGAAAAATAATTTCCAACAATTGTTAATTCCCATTTTAAATGACCTAGTATTTCCCGCTGATATTATCGTACATCTTAAAAATTATATCAATAACCCAAAAGCTTCCTCTTGTTCAGACCATAATTTGGCTAAAGCCCTTTCCGCCTATGATGAAAATGAAAATTCATTGGTGCACCTTTCTGAAGTAAAATCGGGGAACAAGTTCAGGTTTAATAGAAAAGTCTACCAGATGGAAGCTGTAAAAAGGACAAGGATAATCTGCAAAGAATTATCGTCCGGTAGAAAATTTTTAATTTCAGGGATTGCGCAGGTTGAAATATTAGCTTAACGCGATCCTTCTGTTGATCAATCCATTTACCAACTCAAAAAATACATGGGGCTGCATGGTTCGCCAATATTCAATTTGAAGGTTCCCACCAAAGTTGACATACGAATCAACATTATATTTCTGCATTTCGTCTAAGACAAAATCTCGAAAATTTACTGCAGCAATCCAGCCATCTTCTACATCTTCAAACCATTCTTCATAATAACAATCGTCTGATCCATGAAAATTAAGGACGTTTTCACCAACCAAAATAAACTTATTGATATTATGAAAAGTTAGGTGATCAATTATATTGCGCTTCAGGTGCATAATGTCATTGTTTATGGCATCGTTCCATTCACCAATAAATTCTATGATGGCAAAATTGCGGTTATAATCTGCAAATAATATTTTAATATAAAGGGTTTCTGAGCCGATAGGATCCCAGGCAGGGTCTATATAATACCCGTAAATTGTTTCCGAATATTGGTCATAATTGTATTCTTTTCCATAAAATGGGGAGTTTTCATCCTCCGATACTTCATAATATTTCAACCAATTGTAAAAGGGCTCAATGTTATGCATTACTTTTTTACATTATCAATGACTTTTCTTACCGAACCGTGAAGCTTTAATAATTTTTCCGCTTCCTCTTTTTCGATAGATAACTCCTCCATAACCATTCTCGTTCCCCGATCTACAAGTTTATTGTTGCTTAATTGCATATCGACCATTTTGTTGCCCTTTACCCTTCCTAACCTGATCATTACCGCTGTAGAAATCATGTTTAATGTTAATTTTTGGGCTGTTCCGGATTTCATCCTTGTGCTCCCTGTTACAAATTCAGGGCCAACCACCACCTCAATTGGGATATCCACCGCTTTAGAAAGTAGTGAATTGGGGTTGCAGGTGATGCTGGCAGTAAGGTTTCCGGCCTTTTTGCCTTTTTTTACCCCTCCAATTACATATGGGGTGGATCCCGAGGCTGCAATGCCTACAATGGTATCATATTCATTTATATCGTATTTTTGAAGGTCTTTCCAGGCTTGCTCTGTATTATCTTCAGCATTCTCAACAGGTTTTCTTATTGCGGCATCCCCGCCAGCTATAATGCCAATCACCATGTTATGTGACACACCGAATGTTGGAGGGCATTCTGATGCATCCAATATGCCCAACCTGCCGCTGGTGCCAGCACCAATGTAAAACAAGCGGCCGCCTTTTTGCATGCGGTTTGCAACTTCTTCTACCAAACGCTCAATTTGAGGTATTGCTTTGGCAACAGCCTCAGGAACTGTACGGTCTTCCTTATTGATGTTTTCAAGGAGCTCCTTAACCGACATATTTTCAAGGTTGTCAAAATTGGATGCTGATTCTGTAATCTTCATATTATAAGGTAGCTTTTATCAGGTTGCCACTAGCCGGTTGATATATTAAATAAAGATTATTAAATGTGTTTAATAATCTAAAGGTTTTTCAGATTTCTTTGTAAAAATTTTTGAACCTTATGAATTTTATATTTATTATTCATTGTTATTGCTCATGGTAAAATTATTGCTATGGTACAGGGTTAAACCTGCTATGGGGGTTTCCAGAATGTTTTTCACTACCACACCTTTATCATTTGCAACTTGCCTTAAAATATTGCTATAATAATAAGCTATCGACCCTACGAAATGAATAGGGTATTTTTGATAATTTGTATACCTCAATATTGTCTTTTCAAAAAATTCTGAAAAACAATCATATACCAGCTTGTAAATATAAGGGTCATCGAGGTTGTGGAACAAAAACTGGGAATATTTTGCAAGGTATCTGTTGGGAAAGGGTTTTTTATATACAGAATCCAATATTTCCTCTGGGTTTGGATTGAACCTTTTCTTAAATTTTTCGGCAAGATGCACCGGAAGTTCTTCATCAAGGTACTTCTTGAGAATCATTTTGCCCATAACGGCGCCGCTGCCTTCGTCTCCAAGAATAAATGCCAAAGATAGTTTATGTTCAACAATTTCATATCCATTGTACAAGCAGGAGTTTGACCCTGTACCCAAGATGCAGGCGATTCCTGGCTCACTGCCACATAGTGCCCTTGCTGCAGCCAATAGATCGTGTTCTACCACAATAACACTTTCAGGGAAAACACGATGTATTGCCCTATAGACCAGTGCTGACTTTTCTTTGGCTTTACA
>JALZND010000258.1 GCA_030857845.1 Bacteroidota bacterium
GGACTTTAATGTTAAAGCAGTCACTTTGGACTTTTAAACATTAAGCATTTTTTTTGAAAAAAGGTTCTTATAAATTAGAAAGGTAAAAAAAAGATTTTAAATACGATTAAACCATCACTTAAAAGCCAATAATTTCATTGATCCTAAGTAGACAATATGGATTATATGGGATGGAAAAAAGTTTTTTACAATAAAAAGTTTTGAAATTATTTTATTACAGCGGATGCAATTGCCGATTCGAAGATGGGTTGGTAGGTTTCCCAATCTTGTGCAGGGCACTCCAAAGTTAATGTATAAAGGTCATCATTATAAGCTAAAATTGCCTGGTACATATGACTGGCATAAGTATTTTCAGTTGGCTGTAAAATTGTTTCCACAATTATTCCTTTAAATTCGCCGATTTTAAGGTTTTCAAAATTCACTTCTTCATTTAAATAATGTTTTTGAGAAACCATTTTTATGGCACCATACCAAAGCTTTACAATATCAGCATCATTTTTAACCTGAGAATAAGTCTTTGACATCGACCTTATTTTGGTAATACTTACCCCAGTAGCATATAAATCACCCTTTTTCTTAATTTCTTCAAATGATATAAACATGCTGGAATAGTTCCCTTGCTTTAAGGATACCGAATGCCAGGTTTTTGGCAGCTCGATAGAAATTGCTTCTTCTTTATCTTTGTATATTTTCGTCTTTTTGCCCGGTATAAACCCTGAAAATAAAATGAAGCAAAAAGAAATGAGCAACGTGTTGTTGAACTTTAACATATTTATAGATAATGGGAGAAAAAACCTGTCCACAAAGAATATACATTCTTATTAATTTATAAATATATTTATAGCATCAGAAACAAGCTGCGCTATTTGAGTTGATTTGGTACATTTTAAGGGAATTTTAAATGTTGAAGATTTTAGTTATAGGGCATATTCCGATTTTGGTTCATCCACAAATGAACTAATAATTTCAAATCCTCAACCAAAATCCCCTCCTTTATCAACAAAATTTTATGGTATCCATTTTATATTTTTAAAATTTGGTTTTCTTTTTTCAAGAAAAGCATTCCTTCCTTCTATAGCTTCATCTGTCATATAAGCAAGCCTTGTGGCTTCTCCTGCAAATACTTGTTGTCCTACCATGCCATCATCGGTGGCATTGAATGCAAATTTCAACATCTTTATTGAGGTAGGTGATTTTGCAAGGATTTCCTGTGCCCAATCATAAGCAGTGTCTTCAAGTTCTTCATGAGGCACCACTGCATTTACCATCCCCATATCATAAGCGTCCTGTGCAGAATAATTCCTTCCTAAAAAGAAAATCTCCCGTGCACGTTTTTGACCTACCATCTTGGCCAGATAAGCGGAACCATAGCCACCATCAAAACTGGTAACATCGGCATCTGTTTGTTTAAAGATGGCGTGTTCTTTACTTGCAAGGGTCAGGTCGCATACGGTATGCAGGCTGTGCCCTCCTCCTACTGCCCATCCTGGCACAACTGCAATAACAACCTTTGGCATAAAGCGGATTAACCTCTGGACCTCCAGGATGTTCAGACGGGGCATACCATCATCATCAACATAACCCTGATGGCCCCGGGCATTTTGATCACCGCCACTACAAAATGAATAAACACCATCTTTAGTAGATGGCCCTTCTGCTGACAATAATACCACCCCAATTGAAGTGTCTTCCCTTGCGTCAAGTAACGCCCCAAATAGCTCGCCTACAGTTTTTGGGCGGAAGGCGTTTCTAATATTAGGCCTGTTAAATGCTATCCTTGCAACGCCATCAGCTTTTTTATATGTTATATCTTCGTAATCCCTTACAATTACCCAATTTGCTTTGCTCATAATACTAAAATTTTAAAATGGATTTGAATCTAAAAATATGAAATGGGTCTTTTAGAATTGATGAAATTCATTATAATTTAACAATGTTTTACTGCATCCATTTTGTCATAATTTTTGCATAAAACGGCAAAAATTCCTCCAAAACTAAACCTTTCCTAATCTTATCCATGGGTTGAAACCCATGGCTCTGGAGACTTAATAAAAAATAATGTTTTAAAATGGCAAAAAAACTTATTCTTTAAGTTACAGTGTTTGATTGTATTATCTGCATTTTTAAAATTGGAATGTTGCACCGACTGAAATTTAAATTCAATAGCTTTCAATAGCGTAATAAAACAACCTGAAGCCAAAAATAAACAATGCAATCCCAACCAGCCTGTTCATAATCTGCATAAAACGGATGGTAATAAGATTGCGGAGCATGGTGGCGACATAGGCTTTAATAACATCCGTGATAAATACGGTAAAAATTATGCCGCTAAAGAATATAGCTGTTTCGTTTGAAGAATAGTTGAATTTTACCGTTCCCATACTTACCATCCCCAACCAAAATATCAAAACAAATGGATTGATACCATTCAACATAAACCCTTTGGCAATTTGTTTAATAGCATTTGATTTACCACTTACTCTTTTATGTACAGTATGGTTAGGAACAGGCTTGAGGATGGAATAAAGCCCGAAACAAAACATGATAAAACCCCCAACCACCCCAAGGGTAATTTTAAAAGTATCATTTTCAAGAAAAGGAGATACTCCTAAATACACAATCAGAATATATAAAGAGTCGCTCAATGATATTCCTACCGCCATGCTCATTCCAGATTTAAATCCCCTTTCTATACTAGTTTGTATTAAAGAAAAAAATACAGGCCCTATAAGGATTGTCAACAAAAACCCAAAGAATATTCCATTAAGAAATATCTGCATCTAAAAGTTTATTAGTGATTGTAGCTTTGTCCAACCAAGGCAAAACATCAACATATTGAGCAAGAGTTTATAATTTCTTTTACTTTGATCATTTGATCAAATAAGGAAGCAGAAAACACAATGATTTACAATTATGAAGGTTTATTCTCGGCTGTAAAAGATTGCCAGCTTTCCAATTGCGCCTTTTTGAGTACCCTGGGAAACTTATTTTGCCCACCTTCTTTGCCCTGCATTTTCATCCATTGGTAAAAAACCTGGGTAGGAATAATTTCCACAAAAACTTCTTTTAGCGCTGCACTTCTTTCAACTTTATAATCGTCGTTGAGCTGTTGAAGATATTGGTCGAGCTTCTCCTTTATCACAGCTTCGTCAACCGGATCGTCAGTGCCTATATACCAATGATGTGCAAACAATGACCCGTAGGGTATTCCCGCCACGGTAAATTCTTTGATGGCAATATTTAGGTCATCAGCTACCATTTGAACAGCCTTATTCATGTTGTCGACAGATAGATGCTCTCCGCATAAACTTAAAAAATGCTTTGTTCGCCCGGTAATTACTATTTCAGAATCTTCTAAATTGACAAATTTAATAATATCACCAATTAGATACCGCCAGGCTCCTGCGCAGCTGCTCAATAGCAAAGCATACTCTTTGCCATCTTCAACCTGGTTGATCATAAAGGTTTCAGGATATTTAACTATTTCACCATCAGCATTGAAATTTTTTTCATTAAAGGGAACAAATTCATAAAATGTACCATTGTTGAGCACCAATTTCATTTCCTTAGTATCTGGCTTAGCTTGAAACGCAATGAAGCCCTCAGAAGCCAGGTATGTTTCAATATATACAAGGGGCTTGGCAAGCAGGTTTTCAAAGCCTTTTCGGTAAGGATCAAATGATACGCCCCCATGAACATATATGGTTAAATTTGGCCAAATATCGTGTATCGTCTTTACTTTGTAGTGTTCTATAATCCGCTCCATTAGAATCTGGATCCAAGCTGGTACACCTACAATTACACCAATGTTCCACTTGTGTGCATTGCGGGTAATCTCTTCCAGCTTATTGTTCCAGTCAGGGTTTTTAGCAATTTTTTGGCCAGGCTTATAAAAATGTTGAAACCAAAATGGAAGCTGAGAAGCAGTAATGCCACTTAAATCACCTTCAAAATAATTACCGTTGAAGTTCAGGTGGGTGCTGCCACCCAACATGAGTATCCCAGTTTCAAAAAGTTTAGTGGGCAATTTATATTTGGAAAGTGACAAAATCTGGCGGATGCTGGTTTTTTGAATGGCACGCAGCATATCTTTTGTTATGGGTATATATTTTGATGAAGCTTCGGAAGTACCTGAGCTCAAAGCAAAATATTTAACTTTACCTGGCCAGGCCACGTTTGATTTCCCTTGCCGCTCCATATGCCACCAGGTATTATAAATATCATTGTAATTATGTACCGGTACGTTTTCTTTATAATGTTGGTAGAAGTCACCATGCTGAGTACTTTTAAAATGGGCCAAGATATCTTTAAAGCCATATTTTTTCCCAAACATTGTATTGCTTGCTGAAATTAACAACTTTTTTAATTCTATTTTCTGAAGGTCGAAAGGCGAAGAATAATCTTGTTCTAAACTTTCCCTAATCCTAATCCCTTTTTTTAATAAAGTACCTAGTATGGGCATAATGAATAATTAGAAGTTATTTTTTTATAAAAAATAATTAATTTCAATTTGTAGAATATAGTATTGATTACAATAAGCTCACAATACATCAAATTTAATGATTAATTTTAAAAATGAACATAAAAAATAACATACTCAAATTTCAGGATTCTTTACAGGGAAAATCCTGTAAATTAATAGCCGTGAGCAAAACAAAACCTGTAAGCGCAATCCTTGAAGCTTATGAGGCCGGAATAAGGCGCTTTGGCGAAAATAAAGTTCAAGAGCTAACAGAAAAATATGCTCAGTTGCCCGATGATATTGAGTGGCACATGATTGGCCATTTGCAAAGGAATAAAGTAAAATATATAGCTCCGTTTGTCGATCTTATACATTCTGTTGATAGTCATCGCCTGTTACAGGAAATAAACAAAGAAGGCTTAAAAAACAACAGGACCATTAAATGCCTGCTGCAAATGCATATTGCGGAAGAAGAGACTAAATTTGGTTTATCACAAAATGAGCTCCTGGAACTATTTGGTTCGGGTGAATTCAAAAGTTTACAAAATATTGAGGTGGTTGGTTTGATGGGAATGGCAACCAACACAGAAGATGCGGTACAAGTAAGAAAAGAATTCCGCACATTAAAGAATTTGTTTGACCAGGTAAAGATCATGGTTCCCTCAGCAAACCTTCAACTTTCAGAACTTTCAATGGGCATGAGCGGAGACTATAAAATGGCAATTGAGGAAGGCAGCACCATGATCAGGGTAGGCAGTGCTATTTTTGGAAGTAGGTAATTTGGGTAGGGGTAATGAATGATGAATTATGAATTATGAATTATTAATTATTAATTATTGCTACCCGTCATTGCGAGTCACTTTACCACCTATTTTCAATGAAGCAACTTAATTTCTCTTTATCAACCTTATGGATATGGTTTGTAGGAATTAGGT
>JALZND010000259.1 GCA_030857845.1 Bacteroidota bacterium
CTTATACCCTTAAACTGGATTTGCAGAACAGTATAGCAGGTGAATCTATAGCAGAAGAAGTGGAAGAAGAAGCCGGTGAACATATGTTCTTCTTTGGCTGGACTTCAGGATTGTTTTCCGATCCCACCGGTGATGGATGCAGGTTTTCCTTTAGGCTTGGAGACCACATGGACAACGGGAGATGCCAAAACAGGTACTTTCCGTGTGATCTTGAAGCACCAGCCTGATATCAAGTCGGCCACGTCAAATTCTAATGATGGTGAAAGCGACATTGACATCACTTGGGATATTACCATCAACTAAAATAACATTGGATTTAGGTTAACAGAAGGGGCTGGTTCGTGAAGGATCAGCCCTTTTTTGCTTCAATAGATGTCGATTACCCGTACTGTAGAATGAAAATCAATCAATCGCTTTAAATTTCAATAAAATGAACGTGCAAAATGCTAAAGAAATATTGAAAGAAAATGTACAATGTATTACAGAGAGTCGGCTGGTAATTCTCACTTTTTTGATGCAGAGCCCAAAAGCCTATGCCTTGTCAGATATTGAAAGGGACTTAGATAAGTCCATGGACCGGGTCACGGTATACCGCACGCTCAATTTTTTTACTGATATTGGACTAGCTTTAAAAATCGTGGATCACAAAGGCACCTGCCCCTACTTGTTCAACCACGAATCTCACGACCACATCAAAATCCACCCCCACCTGAGATGCAAAGAATGTAATACGGTGGTGTGTTTGCCCAGCCTGCCCCCAATAATAATTTAATTACCCAAGGATCCCAATGCCCACAAATTGGCCTGCAAGAGCCCCTGGAGAAGCTGGTTTGGTAGGTAGATAATCCGGAAGATTACAGGGATTCGAGTGCAAGAGATTACGCAGGCGACAAAGGGTTACTCGATATTGTCTTCTTTATAAAAGCTTTGTAGCAGGTATACCGGGTCACAGACTCTGCTATTCATAAAATTCACAAGTCTCCCTGCGGAAGACCTGCGACAACGGGGGTGTAGCCTATCAAACCCAGCCGAAGATCAATTCCCCAATTTTTCGAAAGTAAGTAAGTAACTCCGGGACTTAAATTTGCAGAAAAAATATGCTGATTGAATCGATAAAATGAGAAACCTCCACTTACTAATCCTACTGAAGGGCCATTCGTTGAATTAAAATAATTAGTGGCAGTCTTTCCATGGCCAAAGCCACAAGAGGCACTTAATTCTGCGAATACTGTGAAATTCTCATTCAACAATTTGTAAAAATGGGAGTAAGCTGAAAAAAATATAGATTTTACTTTGTGTTAGTTAAATTTGTGGCTTGTGATATTGTTCCGTCCATGCTCACCATCATTGACTGCTGCAACGAAAGCGAAGTATTACTGAACTAAACCTTTAAGGGAAACCAGTTACTATATTCTTTATTCCTTTAATATTTTTCCATCTACTCTAATATAAAAAATCAAATCATTTACTTCGACTTCAGCAACCTCATTTTGAAAATCATTTGCAGTATCAAATTGTGGGTGAAAAACAAATTCCCCTTTTAAATTAATTATTCCTTTTTTGCTGTCAACTTTAACTACAGCTAGTCCATCTGAAAAAGCGCTAGCATCGTCATATTTAAAATCAATAACAAGATTATTTTTTTTATCAATATAACCCCATTTCCCATTCTTCTTTACTGGTGCAAGACCGTTATTGAAATTATATGCCATATCATATTCGTAGGCTGTGATTGCTTTATTTTCTATTAAATTAAAGAATCCATATTTTCTATTTTGTGGATTAATTTTATAATAAACTCCTTCATGAGGTATGGAAAGAAAATAGCTTGGCAAATGAGGATGTATATTTCCAAGCGTATCTATCACCTGACCCTCATTAAATGATAATAAAGCTGATGTAAATCCATCCTTATTGAATGGAGATAAATAGATATACTTATTCTTAATTTTAAATTGCCCTGATTTATTAATAAAGCCATATTTATTATTTAAGGAGGCAGGGGCTAACCCAAATCTAAACATATCAGCATTATCATATATAAATTTTATTTTGGTTTTACCGGTATAATCAATAAAACCCCAATTTCCAATATTATTTTGAACAGGAATTAAACCTTCGTTCCACATTTTAAAATCAACAAATTCAATACGTGTTATTAATTTCCCTTCCATATTAATAAAACCCCATCCTTCTCTTAATTGAACAGCTGCGATTCCATCTTTAAAAGGCAGTACAAAATCATAAGATGGTTTTACCTTAACATTTAATTGTTCATCTACAAATCCCCACTTATTATTTTTAAAAAGATAAGGATAAAGCTTTTGACCTTGTACTAAAAAAGGTAAAAACCAGATAATTAAAAACAATAGGTTCTTTTTCATCTTGTTATTTAAATTTATTTTTTATTGATAATTATTTTCAAAAGAATATTTATGATAATACTTCCTTTACTTGTTATTGTACCTAATGTGGCCCAAAATAGCAGGGGCTGCATTAAATCCAGGTTTTTGTCTGCCACTCGCCATGGTTCATGTCCTCACGAAACATTGTAGTTGACCTAATATATTTTAATTTCTTAACACGGGAAATTATAATTTTTTCAATCAACCTTTAAAAAAGTGAAATTATTTAAGTCTTGTTCGTATTTTTTGCTGATGAAATTTTAAATTCACCAGGATTTTTTTTTATTCCAATGTCCACTACTGGATTATTATGAAGCTTAAAAAAGATAATAATTTATGCCAAAAGAAAGGTTAGCGAAATTCATGAGCAGTATAAACTTGCGTAATGAGTCCATCAAAGGCTATAATTTTTCTATTTCGTTTTTTTATATTTTTAATGTCCTTTCCTGTAAAGTTAGTCGGACAAGGGTTTGTACTATTACCTGCTGTTGGTTTTACAGCGTCATCTAATTCAGATTTGATTAGGGATTTAATTTTTTCACAGTTGCTATTAAGGGTTGGAATTATTCCGTTATTAATTTTCTCTAGAGCTCCTTCCTGAATCAATATTTTTTGCTCTGTTGCATCTACAATGCTGAAAATTTGATTGAATTCCTTATCGTAGCATCTATTAAATTCTGGTTTGATTTCTGAATAAGTGTTTAGATCATCCTTAATGCAGTCACAAATTTTGTGTGATATTTTGTTTGTTATCGTTTCAATACTTTGACTGAAACTTGTCAAACTATTTAAGGTCAATATCAAAGTCTCTATTTTCTTCATTTTTGGCTGCTTTGTCTGTAAACCCCGTTTATTCTTCTATTTTATTTTCTATGCCGAAATGTCTCAAATATTCCTCTAGTGGGCCTAACCCATTTTTCTCCCTCATCTTGTTTACATTTTCTGGGTCTTGAATAGGGTACAAGGTCCATTCGTCACTTCCATTATCTTTTATTACCTGGGAACCATATTTTTGTTTTTCTCCTCTGTCCATTAACATCCTGTCCTCCATTAAGGCAACAGTACTCCACTGTAAACCTCCCTGGTCAGCACTTTTTTTATATGAGAAAAATATTTTTCTCTTAAACCTTTTCC
Source organism: Bacteroidota bacterium (assembly GCA_030857845.1). Classification (GTDB taxonomy): domain Bacteria; phylum Bacteroidota; class Bacteroidia; order Cytophagales; family Cyclobacteriaceae; genus JALZND01. The sequence continues at coordinate 3,540 of JALZND010000259.1, forward strand.
TGCATGCTGTATTACAAGAAATACTGTTTCGACACTTTTATATCCATGCTTTTCAACAGATGGGAAACCACATTTTTCGATGATACTTACAACCTTTTGCTGGTTCTCCTTATCAATATCAGGATTTTCCACTGATCCCCCTTGTCGATTTTCCTGATCAGTTTCGTAAACGATCTCTAAAATTTTCTGGATTTCAGAGCAATCAATATCAATGATAGTGACAGGTTCCTCCACTTCAAAAGCTTCTTTCACCTTTTCAATTTATGCTTTATTATCATCGGAAACTTTTCTTATTACAAATTCGACTATCTCATTATCAGAATTCACATACAGATCTCCAAAAATTTCTTCCTGGTTCATTTTATGAAGTTCATCTCTGGAAATAATATTCCCTAAACTGTCTTTGAATACAGTATTTTCAGTTATGAAATTTCTAGCCCTGGCATGTTCTATTATTTCCGCATTGCTTAATTTTCTTAGTCCTTCAGGTTTGTAGTTACTGCTTTGATTGCAGGAAACCAGAGAGAAAAATGAAACTACTAAAATTACAACTGTTTTTATCATTGATAAAGGTTATAATGGGGGCTAAATACTTGCAAAATATAGTAGTTGCAGGCACCATTCACTGACCTCTACTGTTTAAACGCAAAGGTTGCTGCTTCTACAACAAGGCTTATGAGCTGTGGAAACCTAGCTTTATTCTGTCGTTGCGAGCCATTTTTAATTTATTTGTACTACTTCAGAATCATTTATAAAGAAATCAAATCTACCAGATTCTACCTTTATACTGGCTGAAGGAAATTCAAAGTTAAAAGTACCTGCTATTACAATTGGGTGATAAGGCTCTCTGTCCTCCCCTCTAAAATGGGTTGTACTAGATTTTTCTTTTATTGCATTAATGCTAAAGGTGCCTATGCCTCCTGCATATGTTGGTATCACATCGAATGCTTCCTCAGTGTTATCATGTATCACTACATATTTATTCTGACCATCTAAAGCAAAGATATGTTCCTTGAAATCCTTTAGATCATCAATATTTCTGATCTGGATTCCTTTGAAAATAAGCTTAAAGTCCAACTCTTTGTCTCTATTCGGTCCCTCTGTAAATATGCCTCTAATATCCAATGTAACAGAGTCACCAGAGATGTAATTTGTAAAATAAAAAGCTTTATTTATTCTCATCTCTATAACATTCCATCGTGTCTTCCATGCAACATCATTGATCAAATCCTCCAACCATATTGCCACTTTCAGTATATTTTGGAAGCATTACATCATCTGGGTCAGGAAAAAACTTTTCTTTCCTGCAAGCAGCAACAATAAAGGCTATTAGGAATATCAATCCTATTGAAGATAAATATTTTACAGGCATGTCTCTTGATTTTAAATAGCTACCAAATATCTGCTATAGGGAGTTAAATATTTTTATATAATATTAATCCCAAAGTTAAAAATTATAATTTAATATCCAAATCATCCAATCTGATCTTGAATTTTCCCGATGGTTTTTACTCTGACAATTTTTATTACGGCATCATTTCTTGTTTTTCCTATGGCCTTAATCCATTTAAACAATTCCAGAATTTTTTTTAAAACTATATACATTTAATGCTAGCTACCAACTATAACCATTTCCTATAATATTAATAATTTTCAGGGAAGGGCGGCCATAGAGCTGGCATTCGAAAATACTCCGGAGCTTCCTGTCAGAGAAGAATGGGTAAAAAGCAGAAAATATGTTAAACAAGTTTTTGGTTGGTAAAAACGCAAAGTCAGCATAAAAAAAACAGGCTCACCCCATATTATTCCAAAGGTCTAAGCCAAGAAATGCAACAGAAATCTATTG
>JALZND010000027.1 GCA_030857845.1 Bacteroidota bacterium
CCCATCAGGAACACCCAATATGGTTTTGATGTAAACTATAAAAAAGATTCTCGTTTCCTGACTAAATTGGTTGATGCCTTGCCCTTCATACAAACAAAAGAAATATCTTCTATTAATCTTAGTGCAGAATTTGCCCAGCTCCTGCCAGGTACTTCAAACAGGGTAGACGGCGAAGGTGCTTCTTATATTGATGATTTTGAATCTGCTGCCATTGCCACTAACCTTGGCTCTTCCAGCAGCAATAATTGGAAGCTTGCGGCTACTCCAGAAACCAACGATGGCAGGTATGGAGATAAAAACAGTAAAAGTTTCACATATAATAGGGCAAAGACGTCCTGGTATACTATTGATAATGTATTTTTCCGAAGAGGTGTCAATGGAAAACCTTCAAATATACCCCAGACAATCACAAATCATTACGAAAGGCAGGTTTCACCACAGGAAGTTTTTCCTCAATTACAACAGCAGACTTTAAACTTTATTTCCACATTCGATCTTGCGTATTTTCCGCAAGAAAGAGGGCAATATAATTTTAATCCCAGCATCACTCCAGATGGGCTTTTAGGCAATAACCCAAAAGGGAATTATGGCGGAATATCCCGTGCTTTCTCCACAGAAGTAGACTTTGATAAAATTAATGTGGAATATATTGAATTCTGGATGATGGACCCATACATCAATAAAACAAATGAGGCTATCAGTCCAAACAGTCCAAACGGAATGATAAACAATGGTGGCACAATGGTAAATACACGTGACCATACCGGTGGGGACCTATACTTCAATTTAGGAAATATTTCTGAAGACCTGATGCGTAATGGTAGGCATGATTTTGAAAACGGCCTGCCGGCTGATTATGATGCTAATAAAACGGTACAAACTGAATATGGCAGGTCCTCCAGGCAACAATATCTTACTCCCGGCTTTGACGCCTCCCCTTCTGCCAGGCAAAACCAGGATATAGGGCTTGATGGGTTAAAATCACCAGATGAAGCAGTATTTTTTGACAATCCCGACGGTTTACCAGAAGTTGTACGAAACGACCCTTCGGCAGATGATTTCCGGCATTATCTTGACCCAATTTATGAGCAAAGGGATGCACAGATAGTGGCACGATATAAAGATTTTAATGGTATGGAGGGAAATTCCCCCGCAGGAAACCTGGACCGAGGCGGTAGCACACTGCCTGACAATGAAGACCTAAATGGTGACAATACCATCAATGACTTGGAAGAATATTACGAATATAAAGTATCCCTAAAACCAGAAAATATGGTTGTGGGAAGAAATTTTATTGTTGACCAAATCATCAGCAAATCAAATGAAGCTAAAGAAGATGTAAAATGGTACCTTTTTAGGGTTCCTGTTCGCCAGCCAACAGCAAAATACGGACAGATTGAAGGTTTTAAGTCAATAAGGTTCATGAGGGCATATCTTTCTGGATTCGAACAGCCTGTTGTATTAAGGTTGCTGAAGTTCCAAATGGTGGGAAGTCAATGGCGCCAACACCAGGAGAAACTTGATGAAGCAGGCTTTGACGAAGCAAAGGAAAAATATGACCCAAAATTTACTGTATCTGTTGTAAATATTGAAGAAAACAGCACTCCTGGAGATACCAAACCACCATATGTTTTACCTCCCGGAATAAGAAGGGACCGTGACAATACTTCTGCTGTTGAGCGGCAGGTAAATGAGCAATCATTACAATTTTGTGTTGAAGACCTTAAAGATAAAGATGCCCGTGCTGTATTTAAAAATGTAAATATGGACTTCATTAATTATGGCAGACTCAAGATGTTTTTTCATGCCAATGGGGAAAATACCAAAGACGGTGAAGTAACAGGTTTTATAAGATTGGGGACTGACTTTACGGAAAACTATTATGAAATTGAAGTCCCTTTAAAAGTTTGGAAAAATATTGATGGATTCTCCCCTGAGGTTATCTGGCCAAAAGAAAATGAAATTGACATAGCATTTAATGATTTATATGCTTTAAAAGCCAGCAGGGACAGGTCAGGTCATAACATGAACCTTCCTTATAAAAACAATAACCCAAGGCCAGATGGCTACATCCTTACTGTAAAAGGCAGGCCAGATTTAAGCACCGTCCAAACCGTGATGATTGGGGTGAGAAACCCTGCATCTCCTGACGGTGCAGCAAAATCTGTTTGTGTGTGGGCAAATGAGTTACGTGTTGCAGATTTTGACCGTGCAGCAGGCTGGGCAGCCAATGCCAGGATGAACGCAAAGTTAGCCGATTTTATCAACCTTACAGCTTCAACCCGTTATACAACTTATGGGTTTGGGGGCATCCAGCAAAGGATATCGGAAAGATCCCGTGAAGAAATATCTGAGTATGATGTGTCTGCACAAGTTACTTTAGATAAGTTTATACCTGAAAAAGTAGGATTAAAAATCCCGATGTTTGTGAGCTATGAAAAGTCGAGGATCGTTCCTAAGTTTGACCCATTAGACCCCGATATCCCATTAGAGGCTTCAGTTCAATCCATCCAGGACCCTGTTGAACGTGAAAATTACCAGCGAATGGTCGAGGACCGCTCTACCCGCAGAAGTATTAATTTTACAAATGTCAGAAAAATAAAGACAGGGGAAAATCCGGTAAGCAGGATATTTGACGTTGAAAACCTTTCTCTTTCGTATTCATATAACGACATCCACCGGACCAATATCAATACTGCAACCTATGATTTAAAATCATACAGAGGAGGGCTGGCTTACAATTTTGCACCAAAAGAATGGAGTATTGAGCCTTTTCAAAACAGTGAAAAGTTAAACAGTCCTCATTTCCAGGCAATAAAAGATTTTAATTTCTCATTAATACCTGAAAACATGTCCTTTAGAGGAGACCTTGATAGAAGGTTTGTAAGGACTCAGCTGAGGAACAGTAACTTACAAACAGATCCTAGCTTACTCACTTTTGAGAAGTTTTTCACCTTTAACAGGATATATAACTTGCGTTGGAACCTTACAAAGGCACTTAATCTGGACTATAATGCCAGAGCAAATGCTTTAATTGATGAGCCTTTTGGCGAAGTAAATACTGAAGCCAGGCGTGTAATATGGAACAATGTAAAAACTTTGGGAAGGATGAAAACCTTCGACCAAAGTATAAATGCAAATTACAGACTTCCACTAGATAAAATCCCATATACAGATTGGGTCAATGCCGATGCCCGTTATGAGGTGTCCTATTCCTGGCTTTCAGGATCATTTAATCCTAATGATACTATAGACCAAAGGCAGGAATTTGGCAATACGATACAGAACAACCGCGAAAAAGGCATCAACAGTAAGCTGGACATGGTAAAATTATACAATAAGGTCAGGTTTTTAAAAGATGTAAATACCCCTGTTCCTGCTAAAAAGCCTAATGCCCCACCTGCAAAAGCCGACACAGCAGAAGTTAAAAAACCTGATATGAAGTTTGCCAAAGGCTTAGCAAAAATATTGATGTCGGTGAAATCTATCAACATTAATTATAGTGAAAGGGAAGGTACTCTGATGCCAGGATTCCTACCGCAGCCATTTTTGCTGGGGATGGACAGTGGCTTCAATGCTCCTGGACTGCCTTTTATTTTAGGCAGTCAGAATACCAATATTAAACAACTTGCAGTTGACAACAATTGGCTTGCACCGAGCCCGGAGCAAACTTTACCTTTCAGGCAATCAAGGATTGTAGACCTTAACATTAGGGCTATGGTTGAACCAATCAACGACCTAAAGATACAGCTTGATGCAAAGAAAATGAAGCAAGGCAATTATCAGGAAATATTCAGGTATGAGACCATTGAAAATGAAGATGGAACAGTAACAGAACTAGGTCCACAAAGCCTTACCCCTTCAAGAGCAGGGAGCTATAGCATTACTTTCCTGTCCATAAAAACAGCATTTGTAAAAGATGGTGCTGATAACGTTTCGCCCCTCTTTCAGGATTTTGAAAACTATAGGGCAATTTTTAAAGAGCGTATGGACAATCAAATGGGCGAAGGGATAGAATATCCCCTAAACCACCAGGATGTGTTGGTCCCTGCATTCATTGCCGCTTATTCTGGCAGGGATCCTAATAAAGTTGCTGCGAGTAATTTTCCTGCGATACCATTGCCAAACTGGAACATAAACTATGCTGGACTTTCCAAGGTGCCTTTCATAAGCCGGTATTTTGCTTCTATCAACCTAACTCATGCTTATAGCTCTACATATGATGTTGGAAATTATACAAGTTCCCTGTTGTACAATGACAATCTTACTTTAAATCATAATGTGGAAAACATACCACCAGCTTCTTTGATTGAAGAAGATGGGGGGCTAGCCCCTCGCTTTGTACTGGGACAGGCGATTATTTCTGAAAGGTTTGCACCGCTTTTAGGCGTTAATTTTAGGACCAAAGGAAAAATAAATGGAAGGATTGAATATAAAACTGAAAGAAACCTGGCACTTCAGGTGATTAGTTCACAAATAACAGAGCTCAACAGCAATGATGTTCTCCTTGATTTTGGTTATACGAAGACAGGTATGAAGTTGCCTTTTAAAATACAAGGCGAAACAGTGACATTGGACAATGACATAACATTTAGAATGGGGCTTACTATTAGGGACACTAAATCCATTCAAAGAAAAATTGATGAAGTAAACACCATCACCAATGGAAACATCAACTTTCAATTAAGGCCTACGGTAAATTATGTGGTAAACCAAAAGTTGAGCGTAATGCTTTACTTTGAAAGGACCATTAATGAGCCAAGGATTACCAACTCCTTTAGAAGGACCACTACTTCATTTGGCACACAGGTCCGGTTTAGTTTGGCACAATAACCCTTAAAAATTTAAAACATTTTGTAGCCAATAAAGTCTATCTTTTAAAGGGCTAGCCCCTATTTAAAAATCTTTCTTGATGACATTCCGTATTCAAAAAAAGAATGTATTTTTGGACAAAAAAAATTTATGAATTTACCGGAAGATTTAAAATACACAAAAGATCACGAATGGCTTCGGATAGAAGGAGATGAAGCTTATGTTGGTGTCACAGATTTTGCACAAAAAGAATTGGGCGATATTGTATATGTAGAAATAGAAACATTAGGTGAAGAAGTGGCCCAACATGAAATTTTTGGTACTGTTGAAGCAGTAAAAACAGTGTCGGATTTGTTTATGCCCGTTACCGGAACTGTGCTTGAAGTGAATCCAGATTTAGAAGCAGAACCAGAATTGGTGAATGATGATCCGTATGGTAAAGGATGGATGATAAAATTAAGCATCGCCAATAAAGGAGAGCTGGACCAATTATTGTCCGCCCTTGATTATAAAGAATTAACTAGTGCTTAATCAAAAAGCAATTGAACTCTTATAATCTTTTGAATGTTTTTTAAATATAATCTCTATACAATAATTTGGGCAGTTATAATATTAATTTTGACTTTAACGCCTGGAAATGCAATGCCCAATACGGGTTCGTTGAATATACCGAATTCTGATAAAATAGGGCATTTTATAATTTTCGCTGTTTTTGCATTTTTGTTGTTTAGAGGGTTTGCCAAACAAAATAAATTTGAGGTACTTAATAGTTACCCTCTTTTATTTAGTTTAATTATTTCGGTAAGTTTTGGTATTGTCATAGAATTTATCCAAAATAATATTCCCGGCAGGAGCTTTGATCCTTTGGATATATTGGCAAATACTATAGGGATTGCACTAGGTTTAGGTATTTTTTATTTAAAAAGATAAATTTACAAAAGCTGGGTAAAAGCCGCTTTATTTGATATATTTGGCTTGGTAAGCTTTAATAATAATAATAATATTTTATATTTTAAACAATTATAGACTATGGAAGAAAAGAAAAAACCTGAAGCAGACTTGAATAAAAAGTCCGGGCTTTTCCTTAGTATTGGTTTAGTAGTTAGTTTGGCATTAGTAATAACAGCCTTCGAATGGAGGTTTTATGATGATGGCAGCATGGTAGACCTTGGAAAAGTTGAAGACAATTTTGAAGATATGTTGGAAATCCCACCAACTGAACAGCCACCACCACCACCGCCAGTAATTCAGCAACCTGAAATTATTGAGATACCTGACGAAGAAGAAATTGAGCAGGAAATTGAGGTAAACCTCGATGTTGAAATAACGGAAGAAACTGTTGTTGAAACCCTGGTCTTTGACCAAGCCCCCGCGGAAGAAGTTGCCGATGAGATTTTTTCAATTGTGGAAGATCAACCTACCCCTCAAGGAGGAATGGAAGCATTTTACAAATACGTTGGTAAAAACATAAATTATCCTGCACAAGCACGGAGAATGGGAGTTGAAGGAAAGGTGTATGTTCAATTTGTAGTTGATAAAGACGGTTCCTTAAACGAAGTAGTTGCCATAAAAGGTATTGGCGCCGGCTGTGATGAAGAAGCAGTTAGAGTTGTAAAATCAGCCCCAAAATGGAATCCGGGAAAACAACGTGGAAGAGCTGTTAAAGTAAGGATGGTTATCCCAATTACTTTCAGGCTTTCATAATAAATTTAAGTTTTCATAATATTAAAAGAGGCTGTTTCATTGGAAACAGCCTCTTTTTTTTAAAGAAAAATACCAAAAAAAATAAAAATTGATATTGAATCTTATAAAGAATATTATCATATAAATAACTCATTCGATTCAATAGAGGCGGACTAAATAGTTCCATCCTGCTATAATTTTAGAAATTTATTCTATTCTTATTTTATTATTCCTACAATCTGTAATTCTATCATTCTATCATTCCGCTATTCTATCTTTTATAAAATATTCAGAAGTTGTTCCTTAACCTGCTCTAACTCCTCTTTCATGCCAACAACAAACCTTTGAATGGCGGCATCATTTGCTTTTGAGCCAATTGTATTGATTTCCCTTCCTATTTCCTGGCTGATAAATCCCAATTTTTTGCCGGGTGCACTTTCATTATGGATTACTTCAAGGAAAAATTCAATATGACTTGCCAGCCTCACTTTTTCCTCATTGATATCCAGCTTTTCAATGTAGTAGATTATTTCCTGTTCAAATCTATTTTCATCTATTTGTTCCAGCTCGTTAATGTGTTGCTTTAGCCTCAACTTTATGGCTTCATTTCTTGCCGGGTCCAATAAAGCAATTTTTTGTGAAAATGTCTTTATCTTATAGATATTTTGAATCAATTTTTCCTTCAAAGTCTGTCCTTCCTTTCCCCTAAAATCATTGCAACTTTGAACGGCTTCTTTTATAACAGCATATATCTTCTGCCATTCCTGTTGTACCGCTGCAGTATCTTTTAAAACATCATTATTAATAACATCTGGTGAGTTTAAGGCTATTTTAAAAACTTCTGAAGTATCTGCATTGACCTCTTTTGCAAGGTCATAATATTGTTGATAGTACATTTTAAAAAGCTCCTTATCCAAGGTAATTTTGGGTATGAGTACATCTTTATTTTGAAGCTCAACAGCAATAGACACCTTACCTCGTTCAAGTTTTTCACTGATCAAACTCCTCACTTCAATTTCTTTATCAGCAAATGCCCGTGGCAATTTTATAAATGCATCCAAGAATTTTGAGTTTAAGGTTTTTATTTCCACAGAAATTGAAACCTTCTCATCTTCAAAAGATGCCAATCCATAACCTGTCATTGATTTTGTCATGATCTACCGATTTTTTGTTTTCCTTTTAAAAACTGTAAAGGTTATTGATTTGCAGATTATATCCTAAGCAATAATGGTAAATCATAAACAAAAAGAAATACTCAAGAAAGAACTAAATCTTCTTTAAATATTGTGACCAAGAAGAATATAAAAATGAGGTACAAGCCTAAATGGATCTGCAAGGAATATTGCAATGGTCAGAAATAAAAGTTTCATGTGAATGGCATGATTAAAAAAAATATAAGTGGGTGTGAAACTTTATTTGAAAAGGACGATTGACTTCTATTTTTATAGTGTTTTCAATTGGTAGAGGATTAGCCTCTGCCATATTTATAATCCCTCCTCATTATACTCTTCTCTGGTTCTTGATGAGGATTTATATAATTAGCTAACCATTATCATTTTAATTGTTTACTAAATTATTTTACTATAGGGGATTATTAACAATAGCTTTACCATACATATTTTTATCTTATCTCCTAATTCTATGATATTCTCTAAAAATCATAACCTAGGGTAAGATAATATTTGGGGGCTGAAATAACATAATCTTCTACAGGCCAAGCAACATCAAATTTCATATAATATCCTAATAAAACGGTCCTTAAACCAGCGCCATAGCCCGCTATCCAGGGGTTTCTAAAGTTTCGGATCTTAGCTTCGAAAGCGTGGTTTGGCCTTTTAATTATTTCAGTGTTTAGACTATTATTTTCAGAGAAAGGGGAAGTTCCTGTCCATGCAGAACCGATATCATAAAAGCCCACAATTTGAAGGTTCCTGAAGAAATTTGAAGCAATTGGTCCACTTGTAAAATATTTGATTACAGGAAACCTTAATTCCGCATTAAATAATATTGCATTATTGCCGTGGAATTTATTGTAATTGAACCCCCTCATATTAGTAACAAATTCTGTAAACAACAAATTGCTATTTTCATTAGAATTGCCAACTAAAGGGTCCTGACCTGTGGTTTCATCGGTATCTTCCTTATTGAACAACCAATTGTCCATACCACCTAATAAATAACTTTGTTTGTTTTTTCCATAAAAACCACCATAAAACAATCTTGTTGCAAATATTAGTTCTCTATGTATTTTTTTATAATTCCTAATATCAATTCTTAGGTTGCTAAATGATCTTTGCTGGTCGCTTATTCCTTCATAATGCTCAAATCTTGCTTTTGCCCTTGTTCCTGTAAAGAGGTTAAGCCCTTTAACTATGGTGTTGTCAAACACATATTCAAGGCGAAGTCCGCCATATCCCACAGAAAGCTCAGAAGTCTCATTGTTAGGTGACCCTCCAGGGCTCAGTAACAGTTGATAGTCTAAATTAAGGTACCTTGTTGAAACAAAAAACGGGCTTAAAGTAAACCTGGAAGACACATTTAAAGGCAAAGAAGCCCCAACTTCAAATCTATCCAATATATATTTTTTAGGAAATTGATTCATTTCCCTAAATATGGTCCTTCTATCGTAGCGTCCATGATAATCAATCCTGTTTTTCAAATATTGATATTCCGCAAATATATCACTACTCTTTAAATTTGTAATTGCCATTATACCTCCATAGAATTTATGGTTTTCAAGCAAGTCATTCATTTCAATTTCCAGCTGGATACCAAAACCTCTCAACGGATCTATAACCCAACTGGTGATTACATTGTCTGTACTAAACCGGGTTTCATATGGTAAAGGTCCTTGAATCCGGCTTTTTTGTCTTAATCTTCTATAGTTACTTAAGAATGAAGGGGATTGTTCTTCTATCTCAATTGATTCCGTATCGAAAACATAGTTATCTGTGTCTATGATGCCATCAGCAATTTGCTCTTCAGGGAATTCTATCAGATCTTCCGGACCAGATGGCACTCCAATTTGTTCTGGAAGTTGCAAAGAAGGTGTTGAAGGAGTCGGTTGATTTTCTTTTTTCGGCTGCTTTTTGTCCCTACTTTCTGCCAGTCGTTGTGATAAATATTTTGCTTGTATAAGTTCTTGCCTTCTCGTACCGGGAGTAAATACATTATTTTCAAAATTAAAATTTGGAACATAATGAACATAAGGACGGCCCTTATGGATCATTGTAAATGCTATACTTCCTGTATTATAATTTATATCATAATCTTGTACACTAAGTCCATAGTTTGATATCTGCGTATATAAACTATCCGCAAAATTATACTTGAAAATATTAATAATCCCTTTCTGATCACTGAGATAGAATATATTGCTACCTGCTACTGGTATGGGATCAAAGTCCTTGCTTATAGTTTTGGTTACCCTTGTCAAATGGGTAGTGGTAGTATCAAGGTCGTATAAAAACAAATTAAAATTATTCCCTAGTTCAGCTATGTTTTTAACAGAAACATTTAAAGAATCATGGACACGATTAGAGCTGAAAACTATGGCATTTTGATCGGGAAGGAACCTCGGGTTCACATCATCATAAATATCATTGGTAACCCTTTTGGTATTGAACCTCGTCAAACTGAACAAGTACAGATCATTTTGACCTAGCACATCTGCACTTATTGCCATTACGTTTCCATTTTTGGAAAAATCAAAAGATTTAATTTGGTTGAACCTTTCGAGTTCAATGCGTTGTTTCCTTTTAGATGTTAGGTCGATGAGTGTTAAAATATTTTTGCCTGCCCGGACATGTACCACTGCAAGGTTATTTTCATCTTGCCAGCCAAGTACTGGAATATCGTTATTTACTTCCTGATTTATAACTTTTTGGCCTCCTTTAAAAACAGTAGTTTCTTTACCGGTTTCCAAATTTCTTAAAATAACATTATACCTTCCATTTTCACCTTCAGAATAAGCAAGAAATTTACCTGTGGGGCTAATCCTTAAGTTATTATAATTATAATTTTTTCTGTGGTTCCTATTTAACCTTACCGACTCATCAGGGATAACATATGCATTTTGAACGGGTACCGACATCTCCCTGTAATAACTTTGCCAATCACTTAGAAACAATTTAAAAGGGATCCCTAAAGTATTTGAAATACTATTTTCTTCATTGCGGATAATTCTTGTAAGGTTTAAGATATTGGAAATATTGCTCTTTCCATATCTTTCAGAAATAAAATTCCAAATCGATTGCCCAGCCAAATCAGCCTCGGCACCAGTGAGTTTGTTCATCTTCCTGATTTTTTTCCTGGAAAGCATGTCCCTCATATGATCGTCCATTTCTATGCTCCAACCATTAGCTAAATAATGTGCGGCCCCATCAATGAACCATTTTGGCAAACTCATTAAATAGGTGTTCTGCAACACATCCGTCAGGCTGCCCCCAAACATCATGTCCCTGATCAATATTTGGGATACTTTAAATAACAGCTCTTCTTTAAATGAAGTGATAGTTCCAGGATAAGCCAGCTCTACTTGCAGTTTTACAAAATTTGTTTGTCCACCAATGGTAAAGTTATTTTCATTGAGACCCACATTGCTTTGTTGTAGGTCAGTAACAGAATTATATATGAATATTTTGGTTTTTGCATAGGGTGCATAGCCTAGCAGATCTGTGATGCGGTCAAACTCATCCTCAAGAAAATCTGCCGCCTGGCGGGCATTTACCTGGCCATCGTCATAAAAGTAAATGTCAAAATTTTCTGTACTGAAAAACCTCCAGTTAAACTCCTTAAATTGGACCCTGTTCTTTCCAAAACTATTCCTTGATTGCTGTGCAACAGATGAAGAAATATGAATTATAAATAAAAAGAACAGAAAGAAATATATTCTGCTTTTGAAATACATCGATAAAGATTTTGAAATATTATTTAATTGAAATATAACGAATTATAACGGTCAATATTTACATCTTTTTCCAGTTCTTTTCCATCAAGGAGGAATTCTGAAAACTGTCGGGCCAAATAAGGCACAAGTGACACCCCTTTAGATCCTAAACCATTGAATATTGCTAATGTTTTATATAACGGATGAAGCCCCATAAAGGGTCTCCTATCTTGTGTTGCTGGTCTTATACCTGAAAAATGACCTACAATTTCAAAAGGGTGGTTAAGTAAAGATTGCAATTTTTCATTAAGCTCCCATTTACCTTCTATAGTTAAATCTAGTCCATGGTCTGTCCAGTTATAGGTTGCCCCAACTTTATAAAGATTTGCTCCCATGGGTACTAAATAAATACCTTTATTTATGATTTGTTCAAGAACAAAATTACCTTTAATCAATAATAATTCACCTTTTACCACTTTAAATGGCAGCCATTTGAAATATTTCCCAAACCTGCTTACAGGGCCATCACAATAGATAACTTTATCGGCAATTATATTATTATATTGAACGAAGTTTTCATTTACAATTAAATTATCTTCCTGGAATATTTCTTCCTGGTAAGCGTTTTTTGATATTAAATAATTTTTATAATTATTTAACAATACAGGAATGTCTACATATCCTGAATTCTTAAAAGTTATACCGCCATAAGGATCTTTTATTATATTGTTTTTGCTGGTAGTGTCAATTTTTAAAATATATTGGCCTAAACTTCCAGTGGCTGTCTTCCCCATACATTCATTCTGCTCTTCAATGGAATTAAAAGGCCTATAAATATCCAAAGGGTGCAAAAAATGGCAATTTAGCTCCTGCTCAAGGGTACTGTAAAAAGGTTCTAAATAAGAAAAAATCGCCTCTGCGTTCCAGGTTTTTACCAATCTTTTGCCTGTAACCGGATTGTATATCCCTGCCGCAACTTTAGATGAAGAACTAATAAGGTCATTATTTATGACCAAAACTTTTTTCTTTTTTAAAAGGTGATAAGAAAGTACCGTTCCCGCCAATCCTTGTCCTATAATTAAAAAGTCTACTTTATTCATCTTTGATTATATTGGTAGCCAATAACATAAATCGATTTGATATTCAAACTATAAAAATCAAAAAAATAAAGTTACTTGAATATTGAATAATAATAACCCAAATTTGCCGGTACAATTTATATTTTACAATGATTCAAATTCAATCGTTTGTCTTTAACCCATTTATGGAAAACACATTTGTGTTATTTGACGAAACCAAAGAATGCGTGGTTATAGATCCTGGATGCTATGAACCAGAAGAACGACATGAACTTCAAAGTTATATTACCGATAATAAGTTAAAGGTCACTGCATTGCTTAACACGCATTGCCATATTGACCATGTTTTGGGAAATGCTTTTATAAAAGAAAATTACGGAGTAGATTTATTAATACATCCTCAAGATGATGCAACACTTAAAGCAGTAAAAATATATGCACCAAATTACGGATTTCCATTATACCAAGAAGCCACGGCCGATAAATTTATTGACGAAGGCGATATCATAAATTTTGGAAACTCCAGTTTAGAAATTCTTTTTGTACCGGGACATTCACCTGGGCATATAGCTTTTTATGATTTAAGTGCTAAAATTTGTATAGGAGGAGATGTTTTGTTCAGGGACAGCATAGGCAGAACGGATTTGCCAGGTGGCAATTTTAATATATTAATTTCAAGCATCCACAATAAATTATTCAAGTTGGAGGATGATATGACGGTTTATCCTGGGCATGGCCCTGAAACCCTTCTAGGTTATGAAAAACAGAACAACCCTTTTTGTGCTTTAAAATAATTTGAAACCGCTATCTCATATTCCCAACTTTATTACCTGTCTCAACTTATTGTGCGGTTGCTTGGGTATAATCTTATTATTTCAAGGCAATATATTAATGGCAGCTTTTCTTATTTGGATAGCAGCACTACTTGATTTTTTTGATGGATTTTTTGCACGCTTGTTAAAGGCATATTCCCCAATGGGCAAGGAGTTGGATTCATTGGCTGATATGGTTTCTTTTGGGGTATTGCCCGCAATGATTCTGTTTGTCTTGATCGAAAATAGTACTGAAAGCTTGTTCTTGCCTTATTTGGCATTATTGGTAGCAGCGTTTTCTGCATTGAGATTGGCAAACTTTAATATTGATACAAGGCAAACAGAAAATTTTATAGGGTTGCCTACACCAGCAAATGCAATATTTATAAGTTCCTTTCCTTTTATTATTTCTGAAGAAAATAATTTTTTAAACCACCTTTTATTAAATGAATGGTTTTTAGTTTCCATTGCCATTGTTTTTTCTTTATTACTGGTAGCTGAATTACCTTTGTTTTCATTAAAATTTAAAAGTTATAAGTGGTCAGAAAATAAAATCCGCTTTAGTTTCATCATATTATCAGTAATTCTCCTGGTCTTTTTACAATTTATAGCAATACCTATTATAATCGTTGTTTATATAATTATATCCTTAATTCAAACATATACTTTAAAAAGAAATTTAAAGCAGAATTTGACATCATGCCATTAAAATAAATCATTGATACTCAAGGGAAATCGATTAAGCATTAACTAGCAAACTGGGCGTTAAGGAAGTAACAGATGTGCGGATGGGAAAAAATATCAATCTAGAGCTTGAAGCATAAAATAAAGATTCTGCACAGGAAAAAGTTGCTCAGGAATGCACAAATCTTATTGCAACCTTATAATGGAAAGTTAACACTTTTCCATTACTGAGAAAGATTAACTCAAATATCATTTGAAGTTTTTCATTTGATTTTTGAATATATATTAATTATTCAATTTACACGTTATTAGGGTCGATTCTTTAAAGACGTATTTGGTTATTTATGAAGGAAGGTTTACGTTCCCTTACAATTCTTTTTATTGTAATTTTCATAAAGCTTTCTGTAGCTAATGAAAAAGCATATGCAATAATAGATAGCATAAGGGTTAATGTAAATTGGCAACCCGTAAAAATGCATATTCTTCCTGTTGGCATTGAGAATAAATCATTAAGCCATGAGGAAGAATTTTTCATTGATGCTTATCCTATGGTGCCTTTTAAAAAATTAGTATTTCCTGGTGTCAAAATATCTGATTTTTCCATTTCCAATTTTGTTTATGAGGATCTTTCTGAAGAAGAAGTTTCAATACTTCAAAATCTGAAGCCTTCAAGTATCCCCAAGCCCCATGTTACCACCATGTACCAATCAAAAGTACCCATCAGCTATATTTTTATACCCTCAATTTTTTTTGATACAATAGAGCATAAGCTAAAGAAGGCAGTATCTTATACATTAAACTATAGCAAAGAAGACGCGGAATTTCAATCAAATAGAAGAACTTCAAGCTTAAGAAATTCAGTTTTGGCAAATGGTGAGTGGTATAAATTTGGTGTGCACAAAGCTGGGATATATAAAATAACATACGACCAGTTGAAAAAAACTGGTATCCCAATAGATGATATCGATCCAAGGAAACTGAAATTATATGGGAATGGTGGTGGAATGCTTCCACAAAAAAACAGTGCGTCACGACACCCGGACCTTGTAGAAAATGGCATATATATTTCAGGCGAAGAAGATGGTAAATTTTCAAAAGAAGACTATATTGTTTTTTACGGACAAAACCCAGATAAAATAAAATTTGATGCCACAAATTCCTTTTTTGAATATGAAAAAAATATATATTCTGATTCCACATTTTATTTCCTCACCTATAATGACAATCCAGGCCTCAGGATTAATTCTAAAAACAGCCTGGGAGAATCTTTTAAGCCTTTGGATTTCTTTGAAGATTATGAGGTACATGAAAAAGAAAATTTTAATTTAATTCAATCTGGCAGGGTATGGCTGGGGGAAGTTTTAGATCCTAGAAACCCAACACTTGAACTAAAATTTAACGAAGCAAACATTAAAGAGAATACTGAGATCCACATTACTTGTAGCTTTGTTAATCAGGCTTATGAAGCATCTTCTTATAATATTTTTTTAAATAATTTTGAAGTGGGTTCAGTTAAACTGAAATCCATTGTAGAAGGCGAACATTTAGAAAAAGGCTCTGCGAGTTTAGACAATTTTACAATTAATTCTAGCTTAATTGATTTTTCTGAGAATAATTTAAAATTAAATATATCCTACAATTCTTCTACATACAGAGGCTTTCTTGATTACCTACTGCTTTCGGTGCAAAGGAAATTAGTAATGAATAAACCTCAGATTTTCTTTAGGAGCAGACA
>JALZND010000260.1 GCA_030857845.1 Bacteroidota bacterium
AAAATAACCAGTGCCGGGGTAAGGGAGAGCCATCCACATGATGTGCATATAGTAAGGGAAGCACCTAACTACAACAGCAGTAGGTAAACTTTTAATTTTGAATAGTAGCTTTTTGTTCCTTACATAAAAGTTGGCAGTAATAAGGCCTTTTTGAACTTTCCACTAGCTATAACTAGTGGAAGTTCCATCTTTAAACTGGACTGTTTCCTTTTTGTGACAGAAAAATTTAGCTTCATGTAACCCTTGTTTACACATTGTGTGAAACTAAATTTTTTATTAAAATTGAAACCTTAAATCCCCAGCTTTTCTACCTTTTTTACTCTCAATCCTGTAGGGATTGAATGTGAATAACACCCGTATGAAATGCGGTGTAAAAGTAGGCAAAAACCCCAACCATGAAGTGGTTGAACTAAAATCAGATTTGCTTATGAGAATGAGTTTAGTTTATCCCTTTCTAGGGTTGTCTAAACTTTAATATTTTTCCCCTGGATTTTATCAAGGACTACCTGCCGATCCAGATGAGTTGCCTCTCACTCCCGTGGCCTGTCCCCTGACAGGCCACTAAGCAAGTTTCTATTCAATATACTAAGCAAGTTTCTATTCAATATACTATTTCGCCTTTTTGTTTGCTCCTCAGAATAAGGTCATTTCCTGCCGAATCGTGTCTTGTCTGGGGACAAGCCACGGAGGAAGAGCTAAATATAGCTCTTTTAAATTAAAATGGGCGACCTAAACGTATATACCTATAAATCAATTTGATTTTTAATTAATATAATTTCACAAAACAGGTTCTTGTTAATCAATCAATAGCAAATCTTGCCATATTATATATTTTATATTTTTTTGTATATTCGTCCCCAACAACTAGATTTTTTGAATGATATCAAATCAAAATGTAATAAGGCTCAGCATCCTTTTTGGGATCATCAGTTGGGCTTCATTACTTATTATTGATCTTTTTTTTCTTTTTGGCGATATCAATCATATAGCAACTGGCATTTCACCAGAAGTGCCATTGTTGCTGTTGAACCTTTTTATTGTCTTTGTTTTCCTATATTATAAATTTAAAATAGGCAAAGCTGAAAGTATAAATTTTATTGATTTGCTTTGGCGGGTTTTTGTAACAGGCCTTCTTACTGTCATTGTTTCCCTTATTATCAGGTCCTTCTATTATCTGGTGGGCAGCAACAACCTTGTAGAAAACCCTTTGTTGATCAACTTTTTCTACCATATTAACTTGGGCCTTATTGTTGCTTTTTTGATATCGACCTTCATTGTTTGGAAAAGGCTCATCCTGTACCAGAAATCCAAAAGGTTGCTTAGGACCTGGCATATATTTGAATATTCATTGCTCGCCAGTATAATTTTCAACTTCTTCAATTACAGGATTTTTGATGTTTTATTCAACATTATATTTTCTATCCTTTTTGCAATGGGAATTATATTGTCAGTAAATCTAAAGTGGGTTGCTTATCTGAATTTTAAGCAAAAATGGAAGAGCATTCTTTTGATTATAATTGTTATAGTTTACCTGCTATATTTTATCAATCATTTATTTACATATTCGAGCAACTACAGGTTGAGCATCGACCTGCTCAATAATGTTTTTATACTTACCCTGTTTGCCTTTATATTCCTTTATGCAATATTTTCATTGCTAGTAATTTTATTCAACCTTCCTACCTCCTCTGTTTTCGAACAAAAGCTTGAAGAGGTATTGAACTTTCAGAGGCTAAGCCAATCGATACAAGCCGGCCAAAAAGAAGAAAAAGTTTATGACATATTACTGGATAGTTCTGTAAGTGCGGTATCTGCCGACGCAGCTTGGCTGGAAATTTTCAATGAACAAAGTGATACCACAGAATTCCATACAAGGAATGTCCCCGAATCTACCATTGAAGAGATAAAACAACAAATTTATAAGAGCAAGTTTAAAAACATGCTGGCTAAAGGCACTGGCATTGGAACCAGTACCTATCAAAATTACACTTCCCTTTCCGGATCGAGTTATAAATCTATTTTGATGATACCAGTTACTGTTCAAAATAATAAAATAGGGACTTTGGTACTTCTAAAGGAAATTGAAGATGGGTTTAACAAGGAAATGATCGACATCCTTAATTCTTTTGCAAGCCAGGCAAGCATCTCAATTGAAAATTCCAGGTTGGTATCTGAAGCTATAGAAAATGAACGCTATAAAGAAGAGCTAAAAATTGCCAAAAGAGTTCAAAGAAGCCTTTTGCCTAAAAAAGTAGAGCATAACCTGGATTTTGACCTTTATGCTTTCTCGGAAGCAGCCGATGAAGTAGGGGGCGACTACTATGATACCTATCAAATTTCAGAACATAAACTGGCCCTTATTATTGGTGACGTTTCTGGCAAAGGAACTTCTGCTGCTTTTAATATGTCACAAATGAAAGGGGTGTTCCATAGTTTGGTACAGTTAGACCTTTCTCCCAAGGATTTTATGATCTATGCAAATGATGCCCTAAGCCGTTGCCTGGAAAAGACTTCATTCATTACGATTTCATTTTTTGTTATAGATTCAAAAACAAAGAAAATATGCTTTGCCCGTGCAGGCCATTGCCCTACCCTTATATTTACAAACAATGATAAAGAGGCTAAATATTACACCAGCAAAGGATTAGGATTGGGGATAATAAGAAACTCCAACTTTCATAATTACGTTCATGTCAATGAATTTGGTTATAAACAAGACGATATTGTACTGCTTTATACAGATGGAATTACCGAGGCAAAAAATGGTCAAGGGGCTGAATATGGCTATGAAAGGCTTAAAGAGTTCCTGATGCATAATGCCAATAAAACACCGGATGATTTTCAGGAGGCACTTATAAAAGACCTTTATGATTTTTGTGGGACCAAAGTATTAGACGACGATTATACTACATTGATCCTTAAATTTAAATAGCAGGGGCAAACATAAAAACATATCAGGACGTATACAAATTATGATTGAAATTTCCAGTAGAGTTGACGCCAATGCTTATATCATTATAATTGATGGGGATGTGGATGCAAGTTCCTCCATCCACCTTGATAAAGCAATAATTTCTGCTATAGAAGAAGACTATAAATATATTTTGATAGATTGTTCCAGGCTTAATTACATTTCTTCCGCAGGATTAGGAGTGTTTATGTCCTATATCCAGGATTTTGAAGCACAACAGATAAATCTGGTAATATTTGGGTTGAGTGAAAAAGTAAAAAATGTATTTCAAATCTTGGGCCTTGATCAGCTGTTGCAGATCGTGGATTCCGAAGAAGAAGCAAAGTTAGTGATTAATGACTTATAAGTTTAAAACACATTGTAGCAAATCTAAGCTACGGGAGGTTAGAAGCTTTGTAAACAAAGTGCTTCAGGAATATGCTATTTCCGAAATCGAAATTAATAAACTGATCCTTGCAGTAGATGAAATCTGTGCAAACCTGATCATCCACTCACACAATTGCAACCCGAAAGATACTATAGAACTATTGATCCATGTAAATAAAAACGACAGCATTGTCTTTGAAATTTCTGACTATGGTCATGGCTTT
Source organism: Bacteroidota bacterium (assembly GCA_030857845.1). Classification (GTDB taxonomy): domain Bacteria; phylum Bacteroidota; class Bacteroidia; order Cytophagales; family Cyclobacteriaceae; genus JALZND01. The sequence goes on from JALZND010000260.1 coordinate 3,562, forward strand.
AATTCTACTGAATACCAGGAACCATCCCTTCAACAAATAATAAGGGAAAAGAAAAAAGGGGGCATTGGGTTGATGTTGGTGAAAAAAATAATGGACAAAGTTGAATTTACAAATGAAGACAATCATAATGTTTGCCGACTTGTAAAAAACATTAACCCATTATAATTCCGCGATTTTTCCTCATTTCTAATTTTTTGGATAATTCCCATCTATAAAAGATTTGTAACCTCTAAAAATTTCGTTAAAATTGTATTTATTCGCTTGTGATTAAATTTTACACCTAATGTTCCGTTGGTAAACTGTGACATTATTCTTTTTCAATATTTACAATCCAAATATTCTCCGGTTCATGAAAACGAATCATTATTTATTGATACTGCTGGCTGTATTCTTTTCTGCATGTAAAGTGGCAGAAAAAGAAAAAGCAATTGTCCCACCTTTATTTGAAGTAGGGGGCACCCCTGTATCTTCCGATGACTTTATTTATGTATATGAAAAAAATAACTACAACAATAAAGATATTTCGAGCAGGGAAGAGATAAAAGACTACCTGGAACTTTACATAAATTTCAAACTGAAGATTAAGGAAGCCGAAGAGCTTGGCTTGAATAAATCTGAGGCATTCAACCAGGAACTCGATGGTTATAAAAAACAACTTGCCAGGCCTTACCTTACAGAAAGCCAGGTAACCGATTCATTGGTGGAAGAAGCCTACAAACGGATGAAGGAAGAAATCAAGGCTGCCCACATCCTTGTCAGCCTCAATGCAGATTCCAGCCCGGAAGACACCTTAAAAGCATATAAAAAAATAGATAATATAAGAAAGCAAGCATTAAAAGGAGGTGATTTCAAAGCTCTTGCCCGGGAATTTTCAGATGACCCTTACGCTGAAAACAATAGTGGAGACCTTGGTTATTTTACTGCCCTGCAGATGGTCTATCCTTTTGAAGATGCTGCATACAAAACCCCTGTAGGGGAAATATCTGCACCAGTTAGGACAAGGTATGGCTATCATATTATTAAAGTTAATGACAGAAGGCCTTCAAGAGGCAAAATACAGGTGTCGCACATCATGATCCGGGCTACAGAAGGCATGCCGACTGAAGATTCACTTGTTGCGAGGAATAAAATCTTCGAAATTCACCAACAGTTGAAATCTGGAGGAAATTGGACGGACCTTGCCAAGCAATTTTCAGATGATATAAATACACGCAACCAAGGCGGTCAGTTGCCATGGTTCGGCACTGGAAACATGATCCCTGAATTTGAGGAAGCTGCATATGGTTTAGAGGGAGTGGGCGATATTTCAGAACCTGTTAAAACTGCATATGGCTGGCATATCCTAAAACTAGATGACAAAAAAGAATTAGAACCTTTTGAAGAATTGAGTGCATCAATAAAATCAAAAGTAGCCAAAGATTCCAGGTCTGAGATGAACAAAGTTGCTTTAATGAAGCGATTAAGAAAGGAAAATAATGTTGTAGAATATCCGGAAGCTATAAATGCAGCATTGTCAAAAGTGGACAGTACAGTGTTTTCAAACAGCAAGCCACTTCAAGAAAATGATAAAAACCTAAAAGCAAAGCTCTTTTCGGTACAGGATTCTGCCTACACCACACAACAATTTTATTCTTATCTTAAACTTAACCACAGGCCTGAAAACCCTACTGCCCCGATCACTGCAAATGTGTTAAAACAAAGCTACGATAAGTTTTTTGAAGAGGCGCTGCTTCAGTATGAAGAATCTAATCTTGAAGAAAAATATAATGATTATAGGATAATAGTAAATGAATACCGGGAAGGGATA
>JALZND010000028.1:0-13475 GCA_030857845.1 Bacteroidota bacterium
GGTGTATTTTATCAATAACAAGTGAGTTTAAGCAACTGGCAATTTTATCATCAGCATCTGTACTTCTAATATATTTAGGGGTAGCCTTGTCGGTTATTAAACTCAGAAAAAACAGAAATAATCATCAAGCTACATTTAAAATTCCTGGGGGATATTTAGTCCCTTGTTTGGCAGTGATTACCATATTGTGGTTCCTGACAAGTTTAACAAAACAAGAAATGAGTGGAATGGCAATTACTATATTGATTTTGACAATTTTATTCTATTTAATAAAAATAATGGAATCACGAACTGGCAATAAAGAATCTTTATGAGATGGAATAAGTTTGTTTGAGTATATAAATATTTTATTAGAAGATTAGAAAACAAATCCCATTCGGAAAGAAAGCCGTTTGAAAGTTATGATTTCATGTGTTATAATACCCCATACGTTATTCTCCTCAATTTCAGCACGTTGTCTCTTAAAACCAATACCAAATTGAAATGCATTCCTGCTGTCAATATTTACTTGAAGTCCAATGGAAGGATTAATAAACCAGCCTCCTTCAGGCCTTCTTCCAAAATTTCCATTCACCAAACTGTCGTAATAGCCCATTGCACTTAAAAATGACGATCCATAGCCTGCATCCAGGCTATAAAAAGGACGAACCCTTTTATCAGAAATTGTTCCCCGAATCCCGAGGCCAAGAGGGGTGATCACTATATTTTCATAAAAGTCAATGCCTGTGGCTGCACCTATTGCGAATGAACGGTGAGCCCTGTACCCATTAAATACAAGGATACTGGGCGAAGCCATATAAGTAGGCATACTATTAAAGTTGTTTTTAATTTTACCGTATAAATAACCCATCTCTACAGACCCTATATATCTCGATTCAATAGGATATTGATGGTCTGAAATAGCTCCGGTCTGCTGTTGAGAGCGTGCTGGAACTGTAAAACAGGTTGTTAAAATTATCAATAAAATCAGTGGTAAAGAATGCTTCAATTAAATGGTATTGTTTATTGCAGGCCGGGTTGATCAACTTCATGACACCATTAAAAAGATAAAAGTTGTAACGGTTTACAAGTATTTAGTATAAATATAATCCAAATCCAAATATAAATATCCAGATGAATAAATATTAAAATTGAACCTTAAAACATTTTATTTTAACATGGCTATTATTATTGTTAACATGAGTATTAGCTACTTAATTACCCAAAATCAACCAATTTAGTTTTATCTTTGGCAATGGCTGAACTTGACGTCAAAGAATTTTTATATTCTGCAGAAATGCTTCCAATCATCGATGTCCGATCTCCGGGTGAGCATCTTCATGGCCATATACCTTTGTCAACCAATATCCCTTTATTTGATGATGCTGAGCGTGCCCTTATTGGCACGAGCTATAAAGTAAAAGGAAAAAAGGAGGCAATACTCGAAGGCTTAGAAATTGTAGGACCTAAAATGGCTGGTTTTGTACGCGAAGCAGCTAAAATAGCTGTTGGAGACCAAGTATTGGTGCACTGTTGGAGGGGTGGTATGCGAAGCGGTAGTTTTTCATGGCTTTTGAACACCTCCGGTATCAAAGCGCACACCTTAAAAGGTGGATATAAAGCTTATAGGAATTTTGCTTTAGATTATTTTTCCGGCCTGGACAACCTCATTCTACTTGGGGGTGAAACGGGAAGTGGCAAGACGAGCATATTAAAAGAATTGAAAGAGGTGGGCGAGCAGGTGGTTGATCTTGAAGCGTTGGCCCATCATAAAGGATCTTCATTTGGAGGTATTTCAGGCATAAATCAGCCAACAAATGAACAATTTCAGAACAATCTCTTAAAGGAAATAATGCAGCTGGATATTTCCAGGAAGATCTGGCTCGAAGACGAATCGCACAATATTGGTTCTGTAAGGATGCCTGATGCTTTATGGTTTAAAATGAGGTCTTCACCTGTTGTTAGACTTGTTATTTCCAAAGAAGCAAGGATAGCAAGGTTGGTAGAAGATTATGGGAATATCGATAAGGATTTATTGTCCAAAGGGATAATAAGGATCAGCAAAAAAATAGGAGGATTAGAAACATCAAATGCGTTGCAATTATTGGAAGCGAATAAATTGTGGGAAGTTGCCGATATCTGCCTCAATTATTATGATAAAGCATATAAGACTGGATTACGGCATCGGAATCCTAATTTGATCTGCAATCTGGACGTTAAAGAAGGGGAGCATCTATCTGTTCAGGATATAGTGACTTTGGCTGCCGGTATTTTGGCTTGTGAAAACAACAACAACTTGATTTGAAGCCGTTGTTGTTCAATTCATTTCTTTTTGGTGGGCCTTGGTTTTCCTTTTTTTTCAGGGGCTTTTTCAGAAAGATCCATACATTCTTCAAGCGTAAGTGAAGCAGGGTCTTTTCCTTTTGGGATTTTTACGTTCTTTTTGCCAACTTTAATATAAGGGCCAAACCTTCCGTTAAGTACCTGTACCTCAGTATTTTCATCAAAGCACTTGATGAATTTTTCTTCATCGGCTTTTCTTTTCTTTTCAATCAGCTCTTTCGCTCTTTCTTCTGTAATGCTAAGCGGATCGTCTTCCTTTCCAATGGAATAAAACTTGCTATCGTGTCGGATATAAGGGCCAAACCTTCCAATTGCTGCAACCATTGGTTTGCCTTCAAAATCACCTATTTCCCTTGGAAGCTTAAAAAGCTCCAGGGCATCTTCAAGGCTCATATTTTCAATAAATTGTTCCTTTTTCAGGCTTGCGAAAATTGGTTTTTCCTCATCTTCAGAATTCCCAATCTGGACCAATGGTCCAAATTTTCCGAGCCGGGCAATAACGGGCCTGCCTGATTTTGGGTCTATGCCAAGCTCACGGGAAGATCCAACCGAAGACCTTTCAATATTTTCCGTAAGCTCAACTTTAGAATGGAATTTGCTGTAAAAATCTTCCAGCATATTTTCCCATTCAATTTTTCCACTTGCTATCTCATCAAATTCTTTTTCAACCCTTGCGGTAAAAGAATAATCAATCACATTGGAAAAATGCTCCACCAGGAAGTCGTTTACTACCATGGCAATATTTGTAGGGAAAAGTTTGTTCTTTTCTGTCCCGGTAATTTCAGTGTCCGTCCTGTCCTGGATTTTATCTTTACTCAATACCAGCTCCCTTATTTTTCGCTCCTTCCCCTCACGGCTTTCTTTAACTACATATCCTCTTTTTTGTACTGTAGAAATTGTAGGTGCATAGGTTGAAGGCCTTCCAATGCCCATTTCTTCAAGTTTTTTTACAAGGCTCGCTTCAGTATATCTTGCCGGTGGCCTTGTATATCCTTCCCTTGCCCTCATTTTATCTAATTTTAATATCTGCCCGATAGTCAAAGGTGGAAGCATCCCTTTGTTTTCTTCATCCTGGTCTTCATCATCTGTAGACTCAATATAAACTTTTAAGAAACCTTCAAAGGTAATTACCTCTCCAGTAGCAGTAAGTTTTTGCGGAACCGTGGATATCCCAATAGTAGCAATGGTCTTTTCAATTTCAGCATCGGCCATTTGGGAGGCTATTGCCCTCTTCCATATCAATTCATACAGCCTTACTTCATTGCGCTCGCTTCCTGCTTCAGAAACAGAAAAGTCGGTCGGCCTTATAGCTTCGTGAGCTTCCTGTGCTGATTCGGATTTGGTTTTAAACTTTCTGGTATGCAAAAATTCTTTTCCATATGCAGATACGATTTCTTTGCTGGCACTTTGAATGGCATCTTCAGATAGGTTTAACGAATCTGTACGCATATAAGAAATTTTTCCTGCTTCATAGAGCCTTTGTGCCAGCGTCATGGTCTGCGCTACAGAAAACCCCAATTTCCTTGCGGCTTCTTGTTGTAAAGTAGAAGTTGTGAATGGCGGAGCAGGTGTTTTTTTTGTTGGCTTCTTTTCAAGCTTTTCAATACTATAGGTTGCCCCGATGCAGTTTTCAAGAAATTTCAATGCATCTTCTTCAAGAGGGAATTTTTCACTGAGTTCCGCAGATAAAACTTTCCCTTTATCAAGCTCAAAATGGGCTGTAATCCTATAGGATGATTTTGCCTTAAATTTATCAATTTCCCTTTCCCTTTCCACCACAAACCTTACAGCAACGGATTGTACACGGCCTGCAGAAAGGCCTGTTTTTATTTTTTTCCACAGAATTGGCGAGAGCTCAAAACCAACCAAGCGGTCCAGGATCCTTCTTGCTTGCTGCGCATTAACAAGGTCTAAATCAATGCCACGTGGAGTTTGAATCGCATTTAATATTGCAGATTTGGTAATCTCCCTAAAAACAATCCTTCGTGTGTTTTTATCATTTAAGTTCAGCGCTTCTTTTAAGTGCCAGGAAATTGCCTCGCCCTCCCGGTCATCGTCACTTGCTAGGTAAATCATTTCTGATTCCTTTACCAATTTCTTTAGCTGTTTGATGACATCTACTTTATCACTTGTAATTTCATATGTGGGCTTGAAGCCATTTTTAATATCTATGGCTTTGTCCCCTTTTGGTAAATCACGCACATGGCCGTAGCTTGAGGCTACTTTAAAGTCCTTCCCTAAATATCCTTCTATGGTTTTAGCTTTTGCAGGTGACTCGACTATGACTAAATTTTTGGTCATTTTTATATTTTTACTATTTCAAATTTCTCAAATATCATTAAAATTTTTTTAAAAAAGCTAAAATGAAAATATAATATACACCTAAAGCTTATTTTTTAAATAAAAATTTATACTTTTCCTCTCTCGATTTAGAAAATGATGAAGGATTTATTTTTGATTAGGCATGCACAGGCGGTAGAAAATACGGGGAGGACAACTGATATCTACCGCAACCTTACCCCAAAAGGATTTAGGGACGCCACCATGATTGGCAGGAAAATTTTCCAGATGGACATACAGCCAGACATGATATTTTCCAGCCATGCTGAAAGGACCAGGAGTACTGCAGAATTGATTTCCGAGCAAATAAAATTTGATGCACAAAAAATAGAATTTACGGAAGAGCTTTATGAAGCTTCTGCCCGAACCTTATTTTCCCTCATTAAAACCTTTAATGATGAATGGAACAATATATTAGTGATTGGCCATAATCCAGCAATTACTTATTTTTCTGAATACATCACACACCAGGCAATTGGTATTGTTTCAACAGCAGGGCTTGTTCATATACAGTTTGAGGTAGATAGCTGGAGCCTTATAGATGAAGGCAATGGAAAGTTCATGAAATATGAACACCTTGAAAATGCAGAATAGATTCATTGGCTTTGTTGAAAATTTTCTGTTGTTTTATAGTTTCATTAGGGCCAGCGAATAAAACACGCCCGCTTTTTTTACATTAATACTATAATTTTGGACACAAGAGAACAAGCCACAGAAAATTTTGATCCGGATGGGGTAGGAGCTGTAGGGACTTTATTTGGATTGCCATTTTTACCGGAGACCTCACAATTAATTGTCATTCCTGTTCCGTGGGAAGTTACCGTATCATATAATGCCGGTACAGCCAATGGCCCACAGGCGGTTTTGGGGGCATCTACTCAGGTTGATTTATATATGGATGATATACCAGATGCATGGAAGCTGGGCATAACCATGTTGCCGATTTCTGAAGCCTGGAAATCCGAAAGCGACAAGTTACGTGACGAGGCATATCTGTATATAAAATGGCTAGAAGACGGAAAGCCGGAATTTCCCAATGAAAATATTGAAACCACGCCGCATAAAGTTACTCAGGTTTCTGACCAGCTGAATCAATGGGTAAAATCCCAAGCACTTAAATACATAACCGATGGAAAAATGGTTGCTGTTTTGGGCGGCGACCACAGTTCGCCGCTTGGCTTGATAGAAGCCTTATGTGAGCACCATGATGATTTTGGCATCCTGCAAATAGATGCCCATGCCGATCTAAGGATTGCTTATGAAGAATTTGAATTTTCACATGCTTCCATAATGCACAATGCCCTGAAAAACCCTCAGGTTTCTAAACTTGTGCAAATGGGGATCAGGGATTTTAGCAGTTCGGAGGCAAACGCAATAAAAAATTCTCAGGGAAGGATTTGTACTTTTTTTGACAGAGAGCTTAAGGAGAAGAAATATGAAGGAGCCGATTGGAAAACGATCTGCGGAGAAATTATAAAGGCACTGCCATATAAAGTATATATTAGCTTTGATATTGATGCCCTCGACCCAAAACTTTGCCCTCATACAGGAACTCCGGTAGCCGGAGGTTTTGAGGTGGAAGAAATAATGTACCTGCTAAAGTTGATGGTGAAAAATGGAAAAAATATAATTGGTTTTGACCTTTGCGAAGTAGCTCCCGGAGCGGATGAGTGGGACGGAAATGTTGGGGCAAGGATACTTTACAGATTAAGCAACCTCATGGCCGTTTCTCAGGAAAAGCTGTTTTTCAATAAATAACTTTCATGTGGTTTGGTATTATAAAATGATAAGAAACTCTTTTACTTTTCTTAATAGAGTCTCTTATATCAAACAAAATAGGAAAAAGTGCTTACACAGGAGTGTAATTCATTCATTTGGATAGCTTTGTATATGTATGCCTTAAAGTCAAGTTAGATGTTAATGGATGTGACAACCTTTTGGTTCATACTAAATCAGGATTTTATTTTCAACTTGGATATGCTGCGTTGGCTAAAATTTTTATATTCAGCTAAGAAATTGCTTCTTTTTATCTATTTAAAAATTAAGTTAGATTTGCATAAATCAGCTTTTAAGCTGTGCTAAGTTTTTATTTGCTTGTTTGTCTGATTACCATTTCCTTAATCCAAATAGGTGCGAAGTGATGTACAACCTTTAGAAACAGGATAATCCTAATATATACCTAATTTTTCACCAATTTCAATCGCGCATTTTTGGTGATCGGGGATAACATCCATTAGATTTTATTATTTGTTGAATGGGTCAAAACATTCATTTTGATCTTTATGGAACGGGTTAAAACCCATTTTCTATTCATTAAATTTCTCTTTTTGGAAGGGTCAAAACATTCCTATATAATATATATTCCTTTTTGAATTGCCTCTTGCTTTAACTGGAGGAAAACAAAATCAATAATGACTTTAGCCAAAATCTTTATATTCTCAAATTTATATTTGTTAATATTAAGAATTGCGAATTTTTTTAGGTATGAAATTTCGGTTGAAATCAATTCCAAGGTAACTTTAAGCCCAAAGGTTCACTTTTTAAAATTTGTTTTTGTATATCAATTTTTAAATACCTGTGGTGGAAGAGTGTAATAGAAAAGCTTTTCGATCTTCTTAACTTTTACTCAATTTAAAAATAAGGTTTATTAAATAAATTGATGTTCATTTGAATTTCAAACAAAGTGCATCTTCAACAATCCAAAGATAGTTTATGTATACAGTAGGATTAATCAAAACAGGAACACCCCGAGTGCTTATCAATCCTCAACCTTGTGCAACTGTAAAAGAATTACATGCCTGGCTAAAAACCTTCCTGAACGATGAAAAATTTATGAAAGACCATACCTTGTCACTGGAGCAGGTGCAAGAGGCAGTAGAGAAAGAAGAGCCAGGAAGGGTAAATTTTGATGGTGTAGGAATCGCTTTGATTTTTGGAAAGGACTCAGTTATTTATAAAGCAACTGATGAATTTGTTTATATTGAGTAGCTGAAACTGTCAGAACAGCTACTAATGGTCAGGAACAAAAACTATTAATATTTTTATGAAAGTTGAAGTGTTATGCTCATACAGCCGGAACTTTCTTCATTACATTATATTTTCCTACCAGGTTTTTCACAATCAATAAATTCCCATCCAATGAAACTGACCACTCCTTTTGTGGGGGAGGGACGTTATATCCAAGATCTTTAAGCACTTGGTTTACAACATCATAATTTGCATTTTTTAAGATAAATACAAGTTTTTGATCAGCATTATTCACCCATTGCTCCAACGAAATCTTTGCTTCCTTTGATAGGTACCTTTCTTTGATCTGCTTTTTTATCAAAACTTTATTATGGTCTCTTTCCTTATAATTTTTTGACTTACATAAAATACTGCAAAATTTCCCAAATGCTTTTTTGGAAATATACACGCTACCACATTGAACGCATTTCTTATTATACAAATTAACAGCAGGCAGTCTCAATATAATTACTTATTTAATCTTGTATAGGCTCGCACGAGCTGTTTTAATATAAAAATACCAGTTTGAGCTGTTTATCGCCAAAAAGAATATTATGAAATGGTTGTATTTTATGATTAGGAAGGGCAGTTTTTAACAAAATATTTACGTTCAGGTAACATTGTTTTAATAAATAGGAAAAAAGTTAAATCATAAAAAAATCAAAATAGGCACCAAATAAAAAGAATTGATTATCAGGGAGAAATTCTTTTAAAATTGCATTAATAGCAATTGACTTTATTGCAAGTTTTTTATTTAATTCAATTATTATTACATTGGTTTCGAAAATTGTATATCCATACAATTATCAAAATTAAATTTTTATAATCCACTAACCCAGGCTTGCTCCATGTAATAGCAGCCGTTAATATTGTTAAATGAAAAATTCTATGAAAACAGGCATACTTTGTTTTATTTTAAAGGTTATCTGTATTGCTCCTTTATTTGCCCAAAGTAATTCCCTTCAACCGCTTGAACTTAAAAATCTTTCTGAATTTAAAGAACAGGCAGGAAATTGGTTTGTAGTTGGCGATGTTTCCATAGATCCATCTGTTGATGTGTCACATAAACAAGAGGCTCCGCCAGCACCCAAAAAGAAAAACAAGAAGGAGGCAGCTTCGGCAGCACCGCGTGCCGTCAATTATCAGGAAGGTAGCGGAATATTATTGAACATTAATGATGAGACCAAAAAAAGCAACATTGTGACCAATTGGGAGCATGGAGATATATACCTGGAAATGGATGTCATGTTGCCAAAAGGATCAAATTCAGGCCTATACCTTCAGGGCAAGTATGAATTGCAGCTAGAAGATAGCTGGGGGGTAGTTTCACCAAAATTTTCAAATATGGGCGGTATTTACAGGAATTGGGAAAATGCACCAGAGAGAAGCTATATGGGAAAAGCACCATTATCCAATGCAGCCAAAGCACCTGGCTTATGGCAAAAATTAATTGTGTCTTTTAAGGCTCCTCAGTTTGACAATGTTGGCAAAAAAACGTCGAATGCCCGGCTTACAGCTGAGCTAAACGGAGTTAAAATACATGATAACATCGAGATCCCTCTGCCCACAGGCGGTGCAATGGATAATAAAGAAGCAGCTAAAGGCCCATTAATGATTCAAGGAGACCATGGCCCTATCGCCATCAGGAATATTATGTACAGGCATATGAGGTCATCAAATGTAGCACTGGCAGACCTTCAATACAGCTATTTTAAAGGAAAATTTGAAGATATTGATGATTTTTCACATTCAAAACCAACATCTACAGGAAGCTCAAAAGTATTGACTTATGAAGTTGGGCAAACTGATGAGCAATTTGGGTTGCAGTATAAAGGAAACATAGAAATCCCCGAAGATAATAGCTATACGTTCCGCATTGCTGCTGGTGGTGGTTCCGCAAGGCTTATCCTGAACAGTGAGCAAGTCGCTGAAGCTGGTGGAAGTTGGGGCAATGGGACAGTAGATTTAAAAAAGGGGAAATATCCTGTGGAAATATACTATAACAGGAACATGACCTGGGGATCTCCAAGATTAGGACTATTTGTTGAAAGCCCCGGCACCTATTTAAAGCCATTGCATACCAGTACATCTTTCCCTCTATTTGAAGATGCTACTGCACCCATTCTGGTACAACCTGCACAAGGACCTAAATTGCTGAGGGCATTCCTTGATTATAAAGGCGATCGAAGCAAAAGGCTTACCCATACTATTGGGGTTGGCGAGCCTAAAGGTGTCCATTATATATATGACCTAAAAGCGGGTAATCTTGTATGTGTGTGGAGGGGAGAATTTGTCGATGCCACACCGATGTGGAACAGCCGGGGCGATGGATCCTTCCAGCCCCTGGGCCTGGTGCAATATATTAGCCCACAACCTTCCCTGGCAATCCTGGAGAATGAAAGTGCAGCTTTTCCTGATCAGTCTAACGAAAAAGATTTTAAAGGACAAGGTTATGAACTGGACGAGGAAACAGGAAGGCCTACCTTCAGGTACATGTACAAAGGTGCTGAAGTAGAAGATAAAATATATCCCGAAGAAAACAACGGTATGGTGTCCAGGGAAGTAACTGTCAAAAATATGAATGGCAATAAAGGGCTACACCTAAAGCTTGCAGAAGGGGCAAGAATAGTTATGATGGAAGACGGGACTTATGTAGTTGGTGACAAAGAATATTATTTAAAGGTGGATTCTGCCAGAAAACCTGTTTTAAGGAAAATAGGCGAGGGGTACGAATTGATCATGCCTATAGATGACAGTCAGGTAAAATATTCAATAATCTGGTAAACTATTATGATAACTTTTAAGATGAACAATTTTTATAAAATTTTTATTGCTGGTTTGATGGCAATGCCTCTTTCTGAGTCCTTGGCACAAGCTGTAGATGGCGCACAGAGGGAAGGTGATTATTATAAAATTATTACTTTGCCGGTGCCGGAAAATATTTTACTTGAAGTGGGCGGTATAGCTACCATGCCCGATGGGAATATTGCCTTGTCTACCCGGCGTGGAGATGTTTGGGTAGTAGAAAACCCTTATATGGAAACAGGCATGCCTAAATTTAGGCTTTTTGCCTCAGGACTACATGAAGCATTAGGGCTTCTCTATAAAAATAATGCTTTGTTTGTAGCACAACGTGGAGAGCTTACCAAGCTTGTGGATAAAAATGGTGATGGCAAAGCAGACCTATATGAAACAGTTTATGCATGGCCACTTTCCGGACATTACCATGAATATTCATTTGGGCCTAAACTCGGTCCTGGAGGAAAAATGTTCGTTTCAGGAAACGTTGCTTTTGGCGATGATGAATGGTGGAGGGGCGAAAGCCGTGTACCGTGGAGGGGCTGGATGATGGCAATAAGTGAAGATGGAACAATGGAGCCCTGGGCTACCGGCATGAGGTCTCCTTGTGGATTGGGAGTCGTTGATGGGGAGCTTTTTTATGCTGATAACCAAGGGGACTGGATGGGAACAGGTGGTGTCTGGCATGTTGAAAAAGGTGATTTTACTGGACATCCTGCAGGCCTAACCTGGTCAGGTATGCCCAACTCACCAATTAAGCTAAAGCCAGAAGAATTTTATAAAGAAATTGAAATAAGACAGGTTAAAAAAGATGGAAGGTTTGTAAAACCAGAAAATATTGAAGACGAGAAAAACCCTGTATTGCTTTTTAATGCAGAGAAAAAATTCCCTGAAATAAAACTTCCTGCTGTATGGCTGCCCCATGGAATATTGGGGATCTCCACTTCTGAAATTGTCACTGATAATACAGGAGGTAAATTTGGCCCATTTGAGGGACAACTTTTTGTTGGAGACCAGGGGCAAAGCAAAATTATGCGCGTGGCATTGGAGAAAATTAATGGTGCTTACCAAGGAGTTGCTTTCGACTTTAAATCTGATTTTCAATCTGGTGTGTTGCGCATGAATTGGGGCAGTGACGGGTCTATGTTTGTAGGTGAAACAAATAGGGGATGGGGTTCGGCAGGCCCGGAAAATTCAGGCTTGGAAAGGTTGGTCTGGACCGACAAAATGCCCTTGGAAATGAAAACCGTAAGAGCAATGCCTGATGGCTTCGAAATCGAATTCACCATGCCGGTTAGCAAAGCTAATGCAGAAAACCTAAACGCTTATGATGGAAGGAGCTTTACATATAAATATCATGCAGTTTATGGAAGTCCTACTGTAAATGAGGAGAAATTAAAGATTAAGGGGGTGAGAGTATCTGATGATGGCATGAAAGTGAGGCTTGTTGTTGATAATCTCCGTAAGCATTATATTCATGAAATCAAAGTTTCAGGAATAAGGGGAAAGGAATCAAATACATCTGTTTTGCATCCTGTGGCTTATTATACCTTAAACAATATCCCTGAAGGTGCTAAGTTGCAAACTAATGAAATAAGTACCAAAAGAACCAAGTTGGCCTCACAAACTGCTATACAATCAGATACTAAACCTGTAGTGATCACTACTGCCGAGCAGAAAAAGGGTGCACCTACCTTCGCAGCCATCGAACCATTGCTTACAAAAAACACCTGTCTTGCCTGCCACCAGGTTGATAAGCGCCAGGTAGGTCCAGCATTTAAAGATGTTGCTAAAAGAAACTACAGTAATGAAAAGATCGTAAATTTGATCTATAAACCTCAGCCACAAAATTGGCCTGATTATGCTACACCTATGCCACCTATGCCGCAGGTGCCAAAAGATGAAGCATTGAAAATTGCAGAATGGATCAATTCTTTAAATTAAGATGTTTTCTTAAATTTTAGTTAATTGATTTATAACAAAGAAACCCAACATTTGCTGGGTTTCTTTGTTATAACCAATGGCTTCTAAGCCTTCCTCTTATTGTTAAAAATATTTACACACTTTTATGGTCATTTTTGTTTTTACCCAAAAGTTGACTAACCATGTTGTCGAGTAATTCCTTGCTATAGCCGATCCTGTCCGAATATTCCCTGCACAAGGCATACTCACGGCTGTCTATAGAACCATCCCGCAACATCATTTGAACGAGTGTCTGAAGTTCAAGGGTTTTTTGCAACCCATCTTCAGGGATAATAAAGGAAAGCACATTCAGGTTATCGGCAATAGGCATTACATCGTCAGCGCTCAGGCCTAGCTTGTCGCCTATTTCTACTAAAAAATCACTTTCGTCTCCATCAACAATATTGTCTGCTGTTACAATCTTAACAAGATTTTGGAAGAAAGATATTTTTTTCTGCCTGGTATTTAGAACTTCATCTATGGATTTTTGCATATTATTTTATTTACAATTTAAATATCTCCCCATTATAAAAAACTCGCTTTAAGCGGGTTTTCCAGTGGGAATTAAGCCTGGTTTATTTTGAACTTCCATAAGTTGGTTTATCAATATCAGGTTTATTGGTGTTCCTGTTTTGGTTGGTTACCCAAATTTTATCTGTGTCTGGATTGCCCTCTTCATCAGTATACTTATCTTCTATTTTCCGGGACCTTTCCAATTCTTCACTGTTCAGCTCTTTTACTTCCGATTTGTCTTTTTCTGTTTCTGGTGGTTTTCCTTTACTTACCCCACCATCATTTTTCGCTTTATAAGGCATCATTTTTTATATTTAGGTTAAAAAATATTTCCATTTACTATCTGTATAACTAGAATTAAAATGAGAAGGTTATCAATATTGTATATAAAGAAATGATATTAGGGTATTTATTTTATTAGTATACCTAATATGGTATTATATTCCAAATTATATAACCTTTCCCCTACTTTTTCCTAATAATTTAAATGCCAATTTAATGATCATTTTGAGTCGGATATTACAAGTGATATA